>WFMP01000037.1 GCA_015489035.1 Candidatus Altimarinota bacterium | reverse complement strand
ATTTATATAAATAATAATATTTTAAATATGAAAATTATTTCATGGAATGTTAATTGAATAAGAGCTATTTTAAAAAAGTGATTTATAGATTTTTTTAACCAAGAACAAGCTGATTTTTTTTGTTTACAAGAACCAAAAGCATTTGAATGACAATTTTTAAAAGAAACTTGAGAATCTTGAATTCCATGATATGACTATATTTGGCATTCTTGAAAAAGAGCTTGATATGCATGAACTACAATTTTCTATAAAGATACATTACCAATCATAAGCAAAAACAATACTTTTTGAGAAATATCACATTTTCACACAGATGGAAGAATTACAGAAGTTGAATTTGAATACAATTGAGAAAAAGTTGTTTTATTAAATGGTTATTATCCAAATGGAGGAACAAGAGCAGATGGAACCGAAATGTTAACTTATAAATTAGATTTTTATAATAATATCATAGAATATACAAGAAAATTAAAAAAAGAATGAAAACATTTTATACTAACTTGAGATTTTAATATTTGTCATACAGAAATAGATATCGCAAGACCAAAAGAAAATCAAAAAAGTATAGGGTTTCTACCTGTTGAAAGAAAAAAAATATGAGAACTTATTGAAGATGGAAATGTAGATGTTTGGAGATATCTAAATCCTGATAAAACAGATACATACTCTTGGTGGTCATACAGATGATGAGCAAGATCAAGAAATGTTGGTTGGAGATTAGACTATTTTATAGTAAACAAAGAATTTATCTGAAACATAAAAAATATGGAATATATGACAGATATACTATGATCTGATCACTGCCCTATTAAATTAGAATTAAAATAAGATTAGATTACTTTTCTCTTTTAAAAACATTTTTCATTTCACAAATTAACTTTTTTCTTCATTCAACACTACTCAAATCAAAATTTAAATTAATAGTTCTTATATAAATATTAACATTTTCTTCAGATATATATTTATTTTTATAATTTAGTCTATCATAATCTGGATATAGTAAAATAATATTCTTTTCTTCAAAAGCAACAAAATATCTCATACCATACATAAACATTTGATAGATATCTTGAGAGGAAACTCAATTATAATTTTTTTCTTTATCTAATTTTTTATACTTAGTATCAATAACAAGTTTTGTTCTATCTTTAAAATCTAAAATTATATCAGGTTTCAATCTAAATTTATGTTCATTAAATACATGTTTATTTGAAACTTGTGAATTTACTTTCAAAATATTTCCATCTATTTCTTCTTTATTTCTTTTTATAAATTCTGCTATAAATTCTTCAAATAATAAGTTCATATCAAATAATATTGAGAAATTATCGTCAAAATTACCTGACAAATCAGGGGAATTTCAAAAATAAAGGATTTTTCAAAGACTAAAAACATTTTTATATTCTTTATTTTGTCTATTAAAATTTAGATTATTTAACATCTTTGAATTCCTAAAAATCTTATTATCTATATCTTTTAGTATAAAATCACATTTTTTTAGTAAATTATAGTTTTGTTTTGAATTTGTAAATTTTAAAAGTTTCTCTACTACAGCTTTTAAAAATATATTTAACAAAATATTCTCATCCATTTTCTCATATTCGACAAAGAACTTAGATTTATTAAATAAATTAGTTTTAATATGTTTAGAGAATAGAAGTTTTCATTTCAAAAAATTCGAATTTTCTTCTATTATATTATAATTTTTCTTAAAATCCTTTTTCAAAATATTTAACAATTCTTTTACAAAAATATATACAAACACTTCAAACAAATCATCTATTTTTCACATATTTGCAATATCTGCTTCTTTGATATTTAATTTCTTAGTATACGAAAGCATATAAAGTAAGTTTTTTACAATTTTTTCATTTTCATCACCAAAAATTTTAGGCAAAACTTGAATATTTTTATTATTTATTTTTACTATTCATACATATTGTTTTGCCTTGATTATATTATGAGCTTTAATTTCAAAAATTTGAGTTTTAGATAATTCATTAATTTTTTCAATTTCCAAAATATCTTTTGAGCTTAAATCTCAAAGTTCTGTAGTTCTGTATTCTTTTATAGTAATTGGCTTAATTTTGCTCATTAGAATTAATTATATTTCAAATAACTTCTATAAATTCACTATTATCTAAATCTTGTCTCATTTCATATTTATTTTCATTTTCTTCTAAATTATTTTTATTTTCAAACAAATTACTATCAATTCATTTTGATTTAAAAAATCAGCTTCACAAAATTTTTCTAATTTTTTCTTCTTCTCCATAAAAATATTCCTCCAACAAAGGTATAATTTCATTATAAAAGACTAATTTTAAATCCTCTACATTATTAACTTTCAAAAAATAACTATGACCTATCAAATGGTCTTTATCTAGTAAAAATTCAATTCTTAAATTTAGTTTTTCTAGTATTCTAGCTAAATTTAGTCACTCTATATTTTTATTTCCTAGTAACTCATAATCTGGTAACATTTCTATAAATCAAAATCTTCTTCTTAATGCTGTATCGAGGCTAACAATACTCTTATCAGAAGTGTTCATTGTAGAAATAATAAATAAATTTGATGGTATTCAAAATTCTTGCTTTGAATAAGGTAATTTAGTAATAATTTCATTTTCTCCACCAATTCTTTTATCTGCTTCAAGTAAAGTTATAAGCTCCCCAAATATTTTAGAAATATTTCATCTATTGATTTCATCAATGATTAGGTAGTAGTTTTTTTGTTTTGTTATTCTTTCAATTGTAGTATATCAACATTTATATTTTAAGTATTCCATAACTCAATTAAAATAACTTTCCCATCAATCAAATACTTTAACATCACTTTGTGCCTGAGCTTTTATATTATCTTTTGTTAACACTCATTGCTCTTTTTTTTCTTTTCAAGTATGTAGTTTTAAATTTCAATTTGAATTAATTGATATTCAGAATTCTTTTCAAGTTTTTGTTTCTAAAATTAAAATTCAATCTTCTGTATTATCAATATCCTTTAATAATTTACTATATGCATCATCAAAATTTGTAATTTCCTTCTCCTTTGCTTTTTTACAAATTTGTTTAAATATTCAATCTTCAATTTTGTAATTTATTTCATTTCAGTCTAAATCTGGTTTTATTCCTTCAATAAATTCTTCATAAGAAAAACTTTGATGAAATGTAATAAATTCAACTTTTCAATCTTGTTTTAATTTTTCAAAAGCTTCACCAGAATGTTTTTCTATAATATTTTTTACATTATAAGTTTTTCAAGTTCAAGGAGGTCAGAATAGTATAATTTGTTTTTTTGAATTTAATAGATTTTTTGAATTTACTATTAGTTTTTTAGTATTTTCTGTTTGCATAGGT
>WFMP01000036.1 GCA_015489035.1 Candidatus Altimarinota bacterium | reverse complement strand
GGTCAAAAGGGCAATGTTTATAACATTGGCGGAAGAAATGAGAGAACAAATCTTCAGATAGTTAATGCCATTACATCCATCTTGGATGAAAAAATACCACGACAAGGTAACAAAAGCTATAAGGAACTGATAACTTTTGTTGACGATCGTGCAGGACATGACAGACGCTATGCAATAGATGCCACAAAACTGGAAAACGAACTAGGCTGGGAAGCTGATGAAGATTTTGAGAGCGGGATAATAAAGACTGTTGATTGGTATTTAAGAAAGTATAATACAGGAAAATAATTGATAAATCGTATAAAAGGTGTAGCTAATACAGAAGAGAAAAAAAGGTTGTTGTCAAATTTTTTCTCTCTTTCTGTATTACAAGTATTTACATATATATTACCACTGTTAACTTTACCTTATTTAGTAAGGACACTTGGAGTAAAAATATTTGGTTTAGTAATGTTTGCTCAATCTTTTATGGTGTTCTTTAACATATTGGTAGATTATGGATTTGCTCTTTCTGCTACGCGTGAAATATCAATTCATAGAAATAATAAAAATAAAGTCACTGAAATATTCAGTGCTGTTATAATAATTAAATTAATACTTATACTATTGTCTTTATTGATATTAAGTGTAATTGTCTTAAGTTTTGATAAATTTTCAGCTAATTGGGAACTCTATTATCTTGCATTTCTTTGGGTTATAGGTCAAGCATTGTTTCCTATATGGTATTTTCAAGGATTAGAGAAAATGAAATATATTACAATAGTGAATATTATTTCTAAATTAGTTTTTACAATTGCTATATTTATATTTATACATCAAAAAAGTGATTATCTTTTAGTACCTCTTCTCAATGGCTTGGGCATCATAGTTGGCTCTTTATTTTCTTTTTGGGTACTATATAAAAAGTTTAACCAACCATTTAAATTGCAGAAGTTAGATACATTGATGATTTACTTTAAAGAAAGTTCTCAATTTTTTTTATCAAGAGCTTCTGTAAGTATTTATACATCAGCAAATACTTTTGTATTGGGACTTTTTACAGATACTACTATGGTTGGATATTATTCTATTGCAGAAAAATTATATATGGCTTTGCAAGGATTTTATTCTCCAATAGTTCAGGTTCTATATCCATATGTTGCTAAAGAACAGAATATCAAACTATTTAAAAAGATTTTTACTTTTGTAATTAGTATAAATACTTTTGGGATATTGATATTATACTTTATTGGAGGAACTATATTTGATATACTTTTTACACAAGGCATTGGTATAGAATCGTTAGAAGTTTTCCATATATTACTAATAGCAGCATTAGTTGTCGTTCCTACTATTTTGATAGGCTATCCATTCTTAGGTGCCTTAGGCTTTTCAAATGAGGCGAATAGAAGTGTAATCTTTGGTTCAATCGTTCATTTGTTGGGATTGTTAATACTAGTAATATTTAATCATATTGGTATTTATTCCGTAGCTAGTATGGTTGTATTAACAGAAATATTTGTATTTAGTTATAGAATTATAAAAATAAGGAGTAATAAATTATGGCAAAAAGGGTAATAACATATGGAACATTTGATTTATTTCACATAGGTCATTTAAAACTTTTACAGAGAATCAAAAATTTAGGAGATGAACTTATTGTAGCAGTTTCGACAGATGAGTTTAACACAGTTAAAGGAAAAAAAACAATTATTCCTTATGAGCAAAGAGCGGAAATAGTTAGGAATATTAAGTGTGTAGACAAAGTTATCCCTGAGAATAACTGGGAGCAAAAAATTACAGATATAGAAAAATACAATATTGATACTTTTGCGATAGGAGATGATTGGGAAGGAAAATTCGATTTTTTAAAGGAATATTGTGAAGTTGTTTATCTTAAGCGTACGGAAGGAATTTCTTCAACGCAATTAAAAAATACACTTAAAGTATTTTCTGTTTCTAAAGATGAAATAATTAAAGCATTTGATGTCCTTGAACAATTAAAGAAGGATTTTGATTAAAATGATTTTTTTAAAAAAATTATTTGTTTATAATGTAAATTTATTACTATATTGGATATCAAAATTAATTCCTAAAGATGAAAAAATTTGGATATTTGGTGCTTGGTTTGGTGATAAATATGGTGATAACAGTAAATACTTATTTGAGTATATTCTTAAAAATCATCCGGAACTTAGAGCAGTATGGATAACTCGTAATATAGATGTTATTCGCGAACTTCAGAGTAAGGGTTGTGAAGTTTATCTTATGTACTCTTGGAAAGCAATCGTATTAGGATTACGAGCAAAATATTCTATTTTTGTGCAATCTAACATGACAGACTGTATGCCATTCTTAAATAATGGTAAAACATTTAACATCCAATTATGGCATGGTATCCCTTTGAAAAAAATAGGATATGATGATGTCTTATTTACAAAAAAAGAAAAAGTTAATAAAAATAAAGAGCTTCTATTTCCATTCCTTAGGGAGTATTATCACTTTATTCCGGCCTCTTCATTAGAGGATAAAAAACACTTGGCTACAGCATTTAAAAATCAAAATATTAAAATTACTGGTTACCCAAGAAATGATAATTTGTTTAATAACAAAGAATCATCAATATCTACAATAACATATCTTCCAACCTTTAGGGATAATGTAGGTAGTAGTGTTGATTTGTTTAGTGAATTTAACTTTAATGTAGAAAAGTGGAATCAAAAACTTGAAGAATTATCAATGCGGTTAAATATTAAAATGCATCCAGTAAATAAGCCAAATCATAAATTATTAAAAATTTTTTTGCAATATAAGAATATAAACTTTCTTGATAATGTTGATGCATCAGAAATTTTAACGACAACCAATATCTTAATTACTGATTATTCTAGTGTATATTTTGATTTTTTATTGACAGATAGACCAATTATTTTTACTCCATTTGACTATGAAAAATATATTATTAAAGATAGAGAACTTTATTATAATTATGATGAAGTAACACCTGGACCAAAATGTAAAAACTGGAATGAAGTTTTAGAATGGATAGAGAAGTTTAAAAAAGATTCTACTCTTTATGCTAAAGAAAGAAAAATTGTAAAAGATAGATTTCATAAATATCAAGATAATAAGAGTTGTAAAAGGG
>WFMP01000035.1 GCA_015489035.1 Candidatus Altimarinota bacterium | reverse complement strand
GATACTATTAAGTCATACAATAAGATTCAGTCCAATAATAAAAATATAGTATCTATTAAAAATAATAGCAAATTATTTTATCTTGTAAAGAAATATAAATTAAGAAATTTTACTTCTTTGTATGATTCAATATTGATCAAACTTAAAAAGAAACCTGATAATACAATAAAAAATGAATTGTGAGAAATATTAGCGTATTCTATGTGTAAAAATAAATCACATGCTGTTCAAATTTCTATTAGTTTGTTTTGAAAAAATAAATGCGATTTTGATAAAATTTTAAATTTAAATAAACAAAATATTCTTTTTAAGGAAAAATTTTATCATTTCATTAGTAAAAGTATTGCCTTTCATAAATATATAAATACATTTCCTGTTATTAACTTAAAAAATTTTAAAGGATATAAAAATATAAATACGATATCTAAATCAATAAAATCATTATCATTATATGAAGTGTTGTTTATTCTAAATGATTTATCAAACACACTAAATAAATATGATAAATATTATAATTCTTATCAAGCTCCGTATAAATATTTTTTAAGTTATATCTATTTTCCACCTCAATGAATTTGGAAAAATCCATTTTCTTGAAAAATTGATATAAATATTTTTTGAGCTAAATATTTAAAAAAAGCATGATACATAGATTTAAATCTTATGAGAAAATGGAATAATTATTTCGAAAAATCTTATAAATGACTGTTATATCAATGAAAACCAAATTATATAAATAATATAAAAATATGATGATTTAGTAATATTAAAAATGAGAATCTATCCTCATTACCTATAAATGTTAGTTTTGGTGTTATTGATAATAAATCTTTTTATTGATTGATATCTAAATTAACATCTACATCTAATATATTAAATATTATGCTCATAAATGAGTTTACTTATAATATATGGAAATGAATTAAATCTAATTTATTGTCTGATATGAATAATTATAAAACTGAACTAAATAATAACAAAACAGTATGAGATAAATATTTATCTATTATTACAGATAAATGTCTTTTAAGTGATAATTTTGCTAAATTAAATTGTGATAAATTGTTTTGAACAAATAATATACAGATTTCTAGTTTAAAGAAAAAATTATTACATTATTTAATTATGAAATATCCTTTAAATACATCTTTAATTGTAAAAAATAAAAAATGACCAAATATTATTAAAAAAGAATTAAATTTACTCACTAAAAATAATGAATTAAAATATAATATATTATCCGATTTTAAATGAGATACTTTGTTAGATGCTGTTTATAACTTTTTGTCAAATAAAATACCAAATTTTAATAAATCATATTATGCTAAATATATAAATAATTGATATACTAGTATCAATAATATTGATAAGCTTATATGAGCTAGATTATATTGATGTATTTTTAGTAATTGATACTGTACAGACTTATTTAAAAAAGATAACTCAGTTATAAAGACTGCTATTATTAAGTTTGCCGATTGTAAAGAAAATAGTAATAATAATTTATCTAATGATTGTAGAATAAAGTTTATTAATAAGTTTTGAACTAATTATTTTATATGATATACTATGGCTAATCCAGATGCAAATTATACTCTATTAGATAGATTGAAGGATGTATATACTAACTTATCTTGACTAATTAAACTCAATAGTTTTTCATTTAGAAAGTGAGGAACAGTTTGAAATATAAATAATATAGCATATACTTCTACGGTATCTCTAAATATTTTTTATAGAAGTATAAGTAATAAGTATGCTAATGATATATTAAATTATATTTGAAAATATAAATGTTCTAATATAACTAATTGATCTTATTGGTCTATTGATAAGTGATACAATTATATTAAACATAAAATATCTAATTTGTATAATTCAAATTTGTGAGCTAATGGTTTTAATAATTTAAATGTATTATCTAATTTATTGTTAAAATTAAAATCTGAAGGAAAGAAAGCTGATAATTTAAATAAAATATTATTGAATTTACAAGCATATAGAATTTTAAAAAATAGATGAGATTGTGGTAAATAAAATTATTTTAAAAATTATTATTAAATAAAATGATAAATAAAAATAATTCTTGGTATGAAAAACTCGAAAATGCAATAATAGATGCTGATATAGAGATGCTTTTTAAACTTTTGTTGACAGTTGCTGTTGATGAATGAGCATCAGATATTCATATCGAAGTTTATTCAACTTATTGTAGAATAAGGCTTAGAGTTGATGGTATTTTAGAAGAATTGATTCAGTATCCACCAAATATTCATGAAACTATTATTGCTAAATTTAAGATAGAATCTTGACAAATGAGATCTGATGAAAAAAGACTTCCTCAGGATGCTAGAGTTTCTACAGTGACATTAGAATGAAAAGAAATTGATTTAAGAGCTAATACTTTACCTACAGTTCATGGTGAAAAACTTGTTCTGAGAATTATTGACAAATCTAAGAAGATTCCTCCTTTGAAAGTTTTATGAATAGAATGAATAAATGCTGTTTATTTAGATAATGCATTGAAGGCGCCTAATGGTATTATTTTAACTACTTGACCGACAGGTTCTTGAAAATCTACTACTTTGTATTCAGCATTATCAACTTTAAACAATGATGATGTTAATATTACAACTTATGAAGATCCAGTGGAAAATAAAACAGATTGACTTAACCAATCTCAGGTGAGAACAGATATTTGATATTCTTTCGCAAGTTGATTAAGAGCTGCACTTAGACAAGATCCTGATATTATAATGGTGTGAGAAATAAGAGATGAGGAAACTCTTGAAACTGCTATGGAAGCTGCCATGACATGACATTTAGTTTTTTCTACAATACATACAAATTCTTCTTCTGAAACTATTACTAGAGTTTATAATATGTGAGCAAAACCTTATATGCTTGCTGGTACCTTTAATTTGGTTATGGCTCAAAGACTTTGAAGAAAAATATGCGATAAATGTAAAGTAAAATATAATCTTAAAAAAGATAATCCAGAATTATATAGAAATATGATGGAAGTGCTTTCTAGTATGAAACCTGAACATATTAAACAAGAATTAAAATTAAGATGAATTTCTTGATCAAAGTGGACCGAATTTACTAAAGAATGAATAGTTTATGTTGGTTCTTGAAAAGATTCTGAAACTTGAGAAGTTTGTCCTGTGTGTAATGGTTGATGAGAAAAGTGAAGAGTTTGATTATATGAATTTATGGAATATGACGATAAATTAAGACAAAAAATATTGGATTGAGCATCAAATTTAGAAATAGAAAATTTTGCATTGGATAAATGAATGATGAATCTTGAAAGAGATGGTGTATTTAAAGTTATAAAATGATTGCTTAATCCAAAGGAATTATATAGGCTTGTTAAACATAAATAATTATTTTCTAATCTTATTCAGAGCTTTTATAAGTTCTGTTTTTTTGCTATTTTCTATTTTGGGATTTTTAATAAGATTTGTTATTATTTGTATTAAATATTTTTTTACTTCACTTATAACGGTGCTTTGTATTTTTTCTCCTGTTCGTCAAGTCAACTTTTGTTCCCAGTTTAATTGTTGTTCTAATATTTGTGATTTATCATTATTATTTAAATTTCAAGTAAAACTAGATTTTAATATACTATTATCTGGTAAAATGTCTAATATTTCTAAAATATTTTGAGTAATTTCATCTATGTTTATGTTTTTATATTGGTCTAAAAAATTATTATAAAATAGGGCAGGTATTATAT
>WFMP01000034.1 GCA_015489035.1 Candidatus Altimarinota bacterium | reverse complement strand
TTGTTTTGTAGATTGTTTTGTATGTTTACGCTTGATGATTGATGTCGTGGTATCACGCCTAAATTCATTCCCGCTTCCGTTGCTATCTTTATACCCTTGTAGAAGTCGTCCATATTTGCGTCGCCCTCCTTAGCAGCTTTTACCGCTCTTCCTAAAAAGAATTTAGAAGTATTCATTATCAGTTCCATATTCTCCTTAATTAGTTCATTTTGTTTAATAGTTTGTATAATCTCATCTGTTAGTATTTCTTTTACTTCTCTATGCTTAATATTGTCTTCGTCTGTAATTGTCTTAAATGAAGTCTTAAACCCCTCTATATCGGCTTTTAAGTTATCTTTTTTATCCCATTGCTTTATCTTAGCCTTTTCGTTTATCTTATTTACGGGTGCTTTAAACTTCTTTGATATATCGTGTATCGATAGTCCGCCCTCGTATGCTTCTTGTATCGCTGCCCAGTTATACTTCGGTGGTCTTGCCATTTTTACCTGCCATATATTTCTTTACTCTATCTACTCTATCTTTATACTCAAATAGGGAGAAAGATATAATAAAGTATAACATATCTCTAAAATTACTATCTTCTTTTATTTTTTTGTCTATCGTAGGACGACTAAGCCCCACGATGGCAGATAGGTCTTTTTTTGTCATTCTACCTCCTTATGATATTTATATTCCGATACATCTTTCTTAAGATGTTTTCTTAGGTCATATTTAATAAAAAATGGCTTTTTGTCCATCTCCATTCTTTCAGCAATACTATTCGCAAATTTATCCCAATTTACTTTTGATGGGTATCCTGATATTTTACCAACTTTATAAAAATTAACAAAATCTTTAGATAATTCATATAGCTTAAATGTTTCCTCTTCATCTATCGTAGGCTCAAAAGATACCCAAGTCTTGATCCCTCTTTTATGTGCCGTCTCTAAAGCCTCTAACCTTTCTAACGGTGTTGCCGCATTTGGCTCTAACTTTTTACTTCTTTTCTCATCGAATAAAGTAAGGCTAGTCGCAAACCAATCCTTATCGCTATACATATCAAAATCTCTTATGGCTTTTAATCCTCCCTTTGTTAATATATGAAAAGGTTGATTATATTTTCTAAAAAGTTTCAGAACATCTCTAGTAATGCTATTAAAACTTTCATCTAATTGATATACATCGCTTGTAAAACTAAGCATTATTAGTGAAGTGTTTCCCTCTTCTTTTAATTCTTGTAAATCTCTTTCTAATTTTTTTATCAAATCTTTTCTATGTACGGAATTAGTGTGAAAAAACTCTTTCTTCTTTTTTGTTATTCTCGGTACATAACAATAATCACATCCCATATCGCATCCATTAATTATATTGAGTGCGAGGGAACTGTACTCTCTTGCTCTGCCTTTCGGTGTATATATTACTCTCTTTCTCATCTCATCTCCTTTTTTGTTTTGTTAATATAATTATAGCAAATTATACATTTATATAAACTTAATTTTTACTATATTGTAAATGTATAGTATTTTTTTCTTTTTTCCGGTCTGTAAATATCTATCTTTGTTATTCCTTTTTTATTTAAATAAGATTTCATTATTTCAAAAGATTTTTTATAAAAAAGTGAGGGTATTTTTTTAATCATTTTTCTAGTTATATTGTCCTGTAATAATAGTTTATGAGGCACTGCCCCCTGCATTGTCTGTATATCCGTTACAAAGATGATAGTGCCTTGTTTTAAAGTCCTATTGTTTAATATTATATCTAATTGTTTAAAAGGACTGCCATAAGCATCCACGTCAATCACATTAAATTCTTTTAAGTCCAGAGAAGGTAGCAATTTTAAATTATTACCTTCTATTGCTTTTTTATTTTTGCCTTTCTCTATCTCAATCGATATTACTTCTATACATTGCTTTTTATTTATACTTTTTATCTTTTCCCATATAATCCCTTTTCCTCCAAAACAATCTAAAACTTTTATTTTTTTTAATTGTTCTATAGCGTTCTTTCTTAATGCAATTTTTCCATATAAATAAGAGTTGTCAGTTTTGAGCTTTTTCAATTTCTATTCCTTGTTTTAAATTTTCAATAAAATCAATTATTTTATTTTGATAGTGTATAGCAGTATTTATATTCATTGTCAGCAAAATATGATATTTTTCGTACGGAGTACATATTTCTTCTTTTATATCTTTTTTTGCATTTTCTATTTCCTTGTTAATATCAATGTTTTCTATATCGTCCATATCAAAGCCCAATAAATCTATATCAAAATTCATATCCTGCAATGCTTCTATCTCAACCTTTAAAAGCTC
>WFMP01000033.1 GCA_015489035.1 Candidatus Altimarinota bacterium | reverse complement strand
TATAAGAGACAGCTCACCACCTAAAGTGTGAGACTTAATTTTCTAAATTATTCCTGAATACCTCTAACTGTAATCTTAAAGTTCAATACTTTACCGCACATAGGATTGTTCATATCTAATGTAACAGTATCTTTATCTGCATCAATAATTTTTAACATACCATATTGTGTAGGCAATTCAGTTCATTTCTCTAATTTATATCATTTTTCTACGAAAGCTTTTAATTGAGATTTTTCTACTTTCTGAATTTTTTTAGGATCACATTTTCCATAAGCATCTTCTGGTTGACAAGTTATATCTTTTGTCTCTCCAACTTTCATTCCAATAACTCATTTATCAAAGCATTTTATCATTTGACCTGCTCACACTTTAAATTTTAATGGTTCGTAAGTTCTTGCTTGATTATATTTTCAAGCCTTTTTTGCTACACTTTCTATAGAAGTATCAAACACTTTTCCATCTGTGAATGTTCATACATAATCTACTTTTACTGTATCTCATAATTTTACTATTTTATTATCTGTCATTTTAGGCTTATTAGTTTGTAAATTTTTTCATTGTTTAACCGTCAATAATTCCTTTTTTAATTGAGATAAAGTTAAACTTCATCAACATTTCTTCTCTATAACTTTACCGTTTTTATTTAAGATAACATACGATGGCACATATCCACATTGTTCTTTTGTATAATCTTTGTAAGATTTCGGATTTTTATAATTTTCTGGTAAATTTTTAACTCATGGGAATGGTTTATTATCTATAACATTTATTTCCATATTAACATCTCAAGAATAATTTGTATAGAATTTTTCTAATGCAGGAATCGCCTTTTGACAGTGAGGACACCAAGTTGCTACAAATCATATAAATTGTCTTCAATTTCATTTAAGATTTTTCTTTACAACAGTAGTATTTTTCTTCACCTTACTTACAGATCAAGTTGTTTGTGCTTTAACTTCTTGTTTTATAGTTTCTCATCATTTTTTATCTTTTGTTTGTCATGACATATTACAACCAGCTAAACTAAACAAAGCAATAGATAATACAAATAATCAATACTTTTTCATAATTAATATTTATAAAATAAAATATATTAGTATGTATAAGGATATTTGTCTATATTTTCAAGTGTAGATTCTAATTTATATCTTCTAGTATTTTTTGTGTATTCATACATATCTTGAATTCTATAAACAAAATAAGATAACATATCATAAACTGGGGTTCATTTCTCAATATTATGATTATAAACATAATCAACTACCTTATTCACAATAGTTGAATAAATTTTAAGTTTATCATTATAAGAATTAAATTTAGGATTGGTATTTAGCAATTTTACAATTTCATAAACAGTATTATCAGCTTTTTTCTGCAAATTAGGGTATTTTATAGCTAAAATATGTTGTGTCATTTTAAGTTTTTTCTGATAATCAATTGTGTTTATAATACAACAAGTATCTATATCTCAGGCAAAAGAAATAGTAAATATTAATATACTTCACAATAATAAAATAATTTTTTTCATAATACCTTTCTAAAAAATTAAAGATTGGGCTATAAACATAAACAAACTACGAATAGGTGTAATAATATCCATAATAATTGTTCAAATTGGATTTCCTGGTAAAAATACAATCAACAACATAACTATAGTAAACATAAGAGTATGTTGTTCCATATAATAAGCCCAAGAAGGTTTTAAAAATTTTACCATTCTATAACCATCAAGAGGATAAATAGGCAATAAATTAAATATTCAAAGAGCTATATTTATAATAATAAATAATTGAAAAAACTGTTTTATAAGATAATTTGATTGTCAAAATTTCACCAAAGCTACAAACATAAAAGCTCCTACAAAGGCCATCAAAAAGTTTGAAAAAGGTCAAGCAAGTGATACCAAAAGTTCATCTTTTAAAGGATTTTTATAATAACTTGGATTTACTTGCACTGGTTTTCACCAACCAAAATGTATCAAAAATATCATCAAAAATCATATAGGATCTATGTGTTTAATAGGATTTGGAGTAAGTCTTCATTGTATTTTAGGTGTTGGATCTCCCAAAATACTACTTACATAAGCATGTGCATATTCATGGAATCAAATAGATAATAAAAAAACTATACTAAGCAAAACTATCTGAATAACACTATTTAATGTTAATAAGTCCATTTATAAAAAATTATACTAAATAAAATATATATTTTCTTCACTTACGTCTTGTTCAAACAAATTATCTAAAATATAAACCTTTTTGTTTGATTTCTTTCAATTTCTTATGTATTCCAAAGCATCCACTCCGTTAGTAAGTTTATATTCATAAGTTTTTTTATTAAAATATATATCATTAAATTGAAAAAAATCTTCTATTTTGAGTTTTCAATTTATAAGTTTATAAAAATAATGCAAGATTTCACCTTTTGCTGTAAAAATAACAGGCTCTTTATTTTCTTTCTCCATAATTTTAGCAACTTCCAATAATTTATCATTTTGAACATCATTTATATACATCCATTTCTCTAAATTGTCTATCATACTTTTTCTATTAGGTTTAAATAACTAACTTAGATATAAGGTTTTATAAATTATTTTCAATTTATTATGCTGCTTTTTTAAAATAATTTTCTTCTGAATTGTCAGTAAAATCTTTTGTTCAATTACTTTTTGCTAACAAAACAACAAAATCCAAATTATTTTTTTCTAAATTTTGTTTAAATAATTCATAATAATCTAAAACATCTTTATAAAATTGTTCTTTTTGTAATAAATTATAAGCATATCAAAATTTATAATTATCATTAGAAATTGAAAATGTAATATTACTTCAAGTCACATCTCAAAAGTGGGCTACAAATCAATTTGCATAATTCAATTTATTTAGATTTTCTTTTAAATTTATCACAAATTTATTTGTAAATTTATCTTTTGTAAGTAAATTATGTTCGAACTTTGAAACAATAGTAAAATTTTTTTCTACAATTTCATATTTTATATC
>WFMP01000032.1 GCA_015489035.1 Candidatus Altimarinota bacterium | reverse complement strand
GGCAAGAGTTAAACCGTACTACCTACAATCTTGCACGGATGAATATGATAATGCACGATGTTCACTACCGCAAGTTTGACATCAAGCAAGAAGATACACTTGAGAATCCACAGCATTTAGACAAACGCTTTGAGGCAATCGTGGCAAATCCCCCTTTTTCAGCTCACTGGTCAGCAAATCCTCTTTTGATGAGTGATGACAGGTTTTCACAGTATGGAAAATTAGCACCAAAGTCCAAAGCCGATTATGCGTTTGTGCAGCATATGATTTATCAATTGGATGACAATGGAACTATGGCAGTTGTGCTTCCTCACGGAGTTTTGTTTCGCGCGGCGGCAGAGGGGCATATAAGAAGATACCTTATAGAAGATAGAAACTATCTTGACGCGGTCATTGGGCTTCCTGCAAACATTTTTTATGGTACGAGTATTCCTACTTGTATATTGGTCTTTAAAAAGTGTCGTGAAGATAGTGAACATGTGCTTTTCATAGATGCTTCAAATGAATTTCTTAAAGTAAAAAATCAAAATCAGCTCACAGATGAGAACATCAACAAAATCATCACAACTTTTAAAGAGCGAAAAAGTATAGATAAATACTCCCATTTGGCAAGTTTGCAGGAGATAAAAGAGAATGATTACAACTTAAATATTCCTCGTTATGTTGATACTTTTGAAGAGGAAGAGCCGATAGATTTGGATGCAGTCTCAAGTGAGCTAAAAGCTTTGGAAGATGAGATAAACGCTACCAATGCAACGATAGCTTCATTTTGTAGCGAACTTAATATCGCTACACCATTTTAGGCTTTGTGATGGGTGTTACATGTAAAGTGCCACAGCTTCGATTTGGTGAGTTTAGTGGGGAGTGGGAAGAAAAAAAACTTGGAGATATTAGTGTGAAAATCAGTGATGGTATACATTCCACACCTGAATATGATGAAAATGGACTTTTCTATTTTGTAAATGGTAATAACTTAGTAAATGGTAAAATTAAAATAACTGACAATACTAAAAAAGTTGCTGAAGAAGAATATTTTAAGCATAAAAGACCATTAGGAGATAATACAATTTTGTTATCAATCAATGGAACAATAGGAAATGTGGCATTCTTTAATAATGAAAAAATTGTATTAGGAAAAAGTGCTTGTTATATTAATATAAATGAAGAAAAAACAAATAAATATTTTATCAATGATATTTTAAAAACAACTTCTGTACAAAACTTTTTTTATTCAGAAGTTACAGGGTCAACAATTAAAAATTTATCTTTATCAACTATCAAAAATACAAAGTTAAATTTACCCTCAAAACAAGAACAAGAAAAAATAGCCTCATTTTTAAGTTCTGTTGACGGTCGTATAGAACAACTTGCAAAAAAAGAGCAACTGCTTCGTGAATACAAAAAAGGGGTGATGCAAAAAATCTTCTCACAAGAGTTGCGTTTTCACCCCAAGGGCATTTCCTCGCAAGCTCAGGGCACCGATGATGATGGAAGTGAGTTTCCTGAGTGGGTTGAGAAGAAGTTGGGGGAAATTGGCTTTTTTACAAAAGGTAAAGGTATTTCCAAAAATGATATTGTTGAAAATGGAGACTTAGAATGTATTCGTTATGGAGAACTTTATACAAATTATAAAGAAATAATTTCAAAGACAATTTCAAAGACAAATGAAAAATCTGATGATTTAGTTCTCAGTCGAGCAAATGATGTAATAATTCCTTCATCTGGTGAAACAACACTTGATATTGCTACTGCTTCTTGTGTTTTAAAAGACAATATTGCATTAGGTGGTGATTTAAATATTATCAGAACAAACGAAAATGGAGTATTTTTAGCATACTATTTAAATAATGAAAAAAAATATGACATAGCAAAATTAGCACAAGGTTCGTCTGTTGTACATTTATACTCAATACACCTAAAAACCTTAAAAATAAACTTACCTACTATAAGAGAACAAACAAAAATAGCAAACTTCCTCTCTTCACTAGACACAAAAATAGAGCAGGCAAACAAAGAGCTAAACCTCACAAAAGAGTTTAAAAAAGCACTGCTTCAAAAGATGTTTGTGTGAAGGAGATATGATGTCAAATTATAAAATATTTTGTGATGAAAGTAATCATCTTTATAGTGATAGTTCTGATTTAATGGTTATAGGTGGTATTTCATGTAACACTTTACATGTAGAGTCTATTAATCGCTACATAAAGCATTTAAAACATAAACATAATGCAATGAATGAATTAAAATGGACAAAACTCAACAATAATAAAAAAGAGTTTTACAAAGAGCTTTTAGAGTTCTTTTTTTCACGAATTGATTTATCTTTTAATGCACAGGTTGTACTTAACAAATCAAAGCTTAATCATGATAAATTTAATGAGGGTGAAGCAGATATGTTTTATTATAAAATGTACTACTATGCACTACTGCCTTTTTTACACTCAAATAAAAGCTTTAATATCTTCATAGATTATAAAGATACAAAGGGTGGACAAAGAGCAAAAAAACTTCAAAAAGTCATAGATAATACATTTTATGGGCAAATTGATTGTATGTTTACTATTATTCAGTCACATGAATCACAGATTATGCAGATAGTTGATATTTTGATTGG
>WFMP01000031.1 GCA_015489035.1 Candidatus Altimarinota bacterium | reverse complement strand
GTTCTCAAGTTTTATTTTTAAATCAATTTGTATTTTCTTTCAAATAAAAATCTTTTTCAAAGAATTGTTTATGAAAATTTATAAGCCAATCTTTATTTGAACATGCTACAAATATTATTTTATTTTCTTTTAATAAAAGTTTTATATTTCATATTAAAATAAGTTCATCTCACATATTTTTATGGCCTCGATTTCATACAAGAAGTATTTTTTTTCATTCTAAATTTAATTTCATAGTTCAAAATAAAAAATAAATATTATAGTGTAATATACTATAATTAACTTAAATTTCAAATTGTATTTACTTTTAAAATTCTTATATTAGAAAAGATATTTGTAACATTTTTTTATATTATTAAAATTAAAAAATTTAGACATATGACTGAAAAAAAGATTAAAAAAACTATATTTAAACAGTTGGAAGATGATATATTAGATCTTCCGGTAGCATTAAGATCTCTTATCAATAAATGAAATGAAAAATGATTTATCACAGAAGATGAAATTTTAGCAAATGTAGATGACTTGGATGAACAAATAGATGCAATTGAAAAGTTTTATGATATTGCAGAAAAATTATCTATAAAGATTATAACTATCGAAGATGCTTTGGTTGCAGAAGAAAAGACCGAAGATAAAAAATTATGAAATATTTCTTTACATGAAAAGGTAAAAAAGACTTTTCATAACTCTAATATAGAAGCTGGATCAAATTATAAAGATTTCATTAAATTATATTTTAATGATATTTCTTCTATTCCATTGCTTACACCAGAAGAAGAAAGAGTAGTCGTAAGAGAAGTTAAAGAATGAGATGAACAAGCATATAAGAAATTAGTTGCCTCAAATTTAAGATTGGTAATTAGTATTGCTAAGAAGTTTTTATGAAGTAAATTAACTTTTTCTGATTTAATACAAGAATGAAATATTTGACTTATAAAAGCTATTGAAAAATTTGAACCTTCAAAAGAATTTAAATTTTCAACATATGCTACATGGTGGATAAGACAATCTATTACAAAATCTATAGCTGATATGACAAAAAATGTGAGAATACCAGTTCATCTGATAGATGAAATATCTGCTTATAATAAAGCTGTTCAAAACTTATTACAAAAAAATCATCAAGAACCTACTATTCAAGAAATTGCAAAAGAATTAGATTGTCCTATAAAAAAAGTTAAGAAAATAAAAACACTTATTTTATGATATGGTTCGTTGGATGCGGCTGTATGAGAAGATTGAAAAAATAATGTTTGAGATTTACTTGAAGATGAAAATACTTTGAGGCCTGATGAAACTCTTGAAAAACAGATGTTGAGAGAAAATTTAGATAAAATTTTTGATATGCTAGATGATAGAGAAAAGAAGATAGTTAAAATGAGATATGGTATAGATGGAAGAAGATATACTTTGGATGAAATTTGAAAAGAATTTACTATAACGAGAGAAAGAGTAAGACAAATAGAAGCAAAAGTATTACAGAAATTAAAAGATCATTCAGGATTAAGAAATATATTGTGATTAGATGATGAAATTGAAAGAAGGAGATATTTATGAACTTTGGAATCAGAAAATAGAGAAGAAAGAAAAAAAGAAAGAAGAAAGAAAAAAGCAAAATTAGAAAAAGAAGCTTTTGAAGAGAGTAATAATGAAGATGATGGGATAAATATTATTTAAAAATATATAATAGATTTAATGAAAATTAAGCAAAGGTATGTTAGGTATTTTGTATTGTTGTTATCTTTTGTGATTTTTACATATGCAATAAAAGTATTTATTCAAAATTTCAATATGAATAAAAAAATAAATAAATTGAGAGTTGAACAGTATGATCTCTCATGAGATACTACATGGATGAGAAAATATTATAAGCCTTATGTTAATAGTAATTATATGAGAAAGGCTTTTTTACACAAAGCTTGAATACCAGATAGAAATGAAATTTTAATTAAAATAGCTTCTAAAAAACTTACTAATAATTGAATTATAATAAATTCAATTGACTCTTATAAAAAATATAATTATACTAATAATGTTAAAGGTAAATGGAATGAATTCTTCCTGTCTTTGTATAAAAATATATTTTAACTTATTTAATTTAAATTAAAAATGACATTCTTTATTATAATTCTTTTGATTTTAATTCCTATATTATCAGTTGTTATATGATGACCACTTTGAATAATATTTTGAATAATTGTTGATATAATATTTGCTGCTTTATCTATAAGAATTGTAAGACCAAATAGGGTAGAAACAGTAGAATTTCTTTGAAAATATAATAGAATTTTGAGACAATGATTCCATGCTATCATTCCTATCGTAGAAATGACAAAACAACAATATTTATTTAAAAGAAATTTCTCTGTTCAAGTAGAATGAGTAACTTCTGATAATGTTTCTGCTTCTGTGGATCTGAATGTTGTTTATTATGTAGAAGATGATAAAGATGATACTAGAAATTGAAATATTTATAAATCTGTTTATAGTATAGATGATCCTAGAACTTTAATGAAAGCTACTATAGATGAACAATTAAGATGAATGATATTTCACTTTACTCATAAAGAAATATTTGGTAAAAGAGAAGAAATATGATTAGAGATAGAAGAAAAATTAAGAGAAAAATTAAAACAATTTGGTTATAAAATAGATTCTATACAAGTACAAAATATATTACTTGATCAAGCTGTTATGAGAGCTATGAATAAAGAAATAGAAACTGCAAAACTTAAAAATGCAGCTTATAATGAATGAGAATCAAAGAAAATTATGAAAGTTAAGGATGCAGAATGAGATAAGGAAGCACAAATATTGTTAGGGCAAGGTATGGCTGGACAAAGAATGGAAATTGCAAAATGATTTAAAGAATCTGTAGATATGATAAAAGAAGCTGATAATTCTTTAACTGCTCAACATATATTAAATTTTTTACTTGATAGTTCTAGAATTGAAACATTATCAAGAATATGAGAGACATCAAACTCAAAATTAATATATTTAAATGAAAATTTAGAATGAAAAAATTCTGAATGAAAGCTTATTTCAGGATCTGATATAATGGATAAATAAATTGTATAAAAAAATAGCAGGATAAATAAAATTCCTGTTTTTTTACATTCGACTTGATAAATTTTTGATCTTGAGAATATAATTTTAAAAAACAGATATATTTTTATTTAAAATTAATGTTTTATAGTTATTTTTATCTCCAGAATAATTTATATTTGGTATATTTTTGTTTTCTTAGGAATTACAAATATATAATTAAATAAGCAATTCTCTTATATTGTCATGCTGAATTTAGTTCAGCATCTAAAAAAAGAAGTAGATCCTGAAATAAGTTCAGGATAACAAATATTCTAAAAATTCTATTATCCGATAAATTCAGCATTGTTTCTTTAAAGTTTATCTACCGAATTTTTCTAACAAAAACTCTACAAAATATAATGCTTCTTGTTCAGTTATAACTTTGTTTGGTTGAAAATGATATTTTGCAAATCTATCTTTCCAAGAAAATCATAATTTTGTTAGATATACTATATCATTTTGTAATTCTTTTGGTTGATTTCTTACATCAATATATGTAGGTATTTCATTATAATTTTTTATTTTCAATCACAACATTTTGAATACATAATCCACAAATTCTCATCTTGTAACATATTCTGTATTATCAATAGAAGGAATTGTATATTTAACTTTTTTTCACAAATAATTCATCATATTTGCTAAAATATATTTTGCATATGTTTTTGAAACTTTCTTTGTATTCCAAAAATATCATCTATCCAAAATTCATAGACATAATCATTTTTTACATGCAGATATAATATATGGATTATAAACACTTCTTGTATCTACAAATCTTATAGGTTTAAAATACAATGTTCTACTCTGTGAGACAGTTTTTCACTGTTCGTCTTGAACAAGCAATTTCGTTGGTTTTCCACTATCTGAATAAAACTTAAAAACTAATAATCCAAATATTGTATCTTTATAGCTGAAAGTTATTCATTTCGAAGTATTGTAAATATTACATTTGAAATAATTTAAATACTTAATATCTGTTCAAGCTTTACAAAATACAACATCTTTTGTACTAGAAGTTAATCTATATCTTCAAGCAAAAGGAACTTTGATAATATTCATATATCAAGCATCTTGAAATATATTTATTCACCGAACTGGTTGTCAAATATATTTATTTCTTGGAAAAGTTATTATACTTCCGTGTTTTACTTGTAAAGTCTGTCATACTTTTACTATTCTAATAGTTTTTTGATAAAGAAATTGGTTTCACATTTTTATAGTAAAAAATGTAGTTCAAGTTTTTTTTGGAATAAATGTAACTTTTCTGCTACCATCTATAATCTTTATTCATATTGGACTTACTGCAGAAAAAAAACTTTTATTATAAATAATGTTTATATTATCTGGTAATATATCATTGTAATTTCTTCATCTCATATCTTTCAGTCAAATTGTGAAACTACCATATTTTCAAAAATAATAAACTCAAGCATTTGAAAAATGGAAACTAATTTTATGGGTTCTTAAAAATTCCTCTACTATCTGCTTTTGAATTACTTCACGAGATATTATATTTTTTCTACTAATTTTAGGCTGTTTCCTTATTTTTTGAGTAACTGTATATTTTATAATTGCACCATTTGTAGCAAGAAATGCTAAAGGATCCAAAGTATTCTTCAAAGCACCTTTCTGACATATAGTTGAATTTACAATAGCTGATATTGTATGTCATCTACAGTGATACCACCGAGGATGTTCCCAAGTACCTTGATTCGTATCTATCTGAAAATGTAAATGATTTCAATATGCATTTCCTGTATGTCATACTTCTCATATTTTTGTATTTTGATTTACTTTTTGACCTACCCTAACCAAAATTTTACTTAAATGTGCATAATTAGAATAAATATACTTTCAATCTACTTTATGTTGTATTACAACTACATTTCATCGAGCTATTTCATGATATGCACGTACTACTATACCAGTTCCTATACTATACACTGGAGTTCATTCACTTGTTGCTATATCTACTCCTGGATGACTTCAATGCATAACATCCCATCCATATTTGTATGATCACATCCACAAAACAGTATAGATTCTACGATAAAAATATATATCTTTTGATTTTGATTTATACATACTTGGAGTAAGTTTTGGTAATGGAATTTTACAATTTGGTCATAAATTTTTCCATAAATTAAACTTACAACTTGCAATAGGTTTTGCAATCTCATGTAAAGGGTAAGACCATCAGTTAGCTACAGAATAACTAAGAAGGCACGAAAGCAAGAATATTATTTTTTTCATTTTTTTATAATTTTAGATTTAAATATATTAATCTTTTGAACTATACATAGAAATAATTTCTTCTCTTTTTTTCTTCAAAACTCTTTCTATTTCTGGATAATTAGGGTTATTTTTAAATTCTTTTCATAATATCATCAAAACTTTATCAAATATTTCCTCTTTATCTGTCAGATCCTCTCAAGAAAAAACTCAATTCAAATAATTAATAAATCAAGATGAAAAATACTTACCTGAATTAGTTTTCATAAAATCTATACTTGCTTGATATTTTCTATTTCATAATAAAGCATCTACCAAATCTGCAGCTGTAGTCATAACCATAATAAAATCTTTATCATCAAGTTCTATATGAGATCATCAAATTTTACAACTATTATTTTTTTTATTTTCTCAAATCAAAGAAGAAAAGTTATCTAATCAAGTAAATCCATCATATTTATTTATAGTATCCATAGAAGGATAATCTTTATGATGATATAAAACAGAAGAAAGGTATGAAAATTCAGGGAAAAATCTAAAAAATTGTAATCAATATTCTATATGAGGATGTGTAATTTCTTCTAATAACTTTCTATTAAAGATTTCAAATAATATAATTATTCATAAAAACAAATCATCTATATTTCCTTCATAACATATAGAATCTCCAAGAAATTCTTTTACATTTGACGATACCATATCTTTATATGTATCATTTATAATATTTACACTATATCATTTATTTTTTATTATACTTGCAATATCTATTGCAATAGACAAAATATTAGTAATGAATATTTTGTTTCATAATAAGAATAATATATTAAAAGATTTAATTTTCATAAATATATCATCTATCATCGTAATTATAATATTATATTCTTTTATTTCTTCTATAATTTCTTTATCATTGATTGTTATTTTTTCTTTATCATTTCAATCAGTAATTTTATCATTTCAATCAGTAATTTTATCATTTCAATCTACATTTCAATCATTCACCAGAGACATCAATAATTGTATAAACAATATATATGAATCAGTCCTCATATTTATAGATGAATAATTTCACATAATTTCAAGATTATTATATTTTCAGATATCATGTAAATATCACAAAACCGTAAAAAATGATTTATCTTTTATAGAAATACTGTCTTTTAATATATCTATTTGTTTTTTATTTTTTTTATCTTCTATTCAGTCATAAATATCATACAATAATTTTCAAACTCTTTGCATATGTTGAACTGTTTCTGAATGTTTTTTTGCAATTATTCAAATTCTATCATCTATAACATTTAAAAAATTACTCAAACTTCATAACTTATCTAAAGTCAATTTAAAAAATACTTCAAACTTTGTTTTATATAAATTAAATTTATTTTTTATATCTTTCTCATTTATATCTCAATTCAAATTAATAGATAATGGTATTTGTTTTCAATTATACACAAAATTCAAAACGATATTAGATTGATAATTCATATCATTTTTTTTATTAAATCATATTAATTTTATATTTTTGTTTAACTTATCATTAAGTTCAAATTTATAAGAAATATTTACTTCATTAACATTTAATCATAGATACTGTATTAAAATTACTTTAATAAAATAATCTACAAGTTCATAATTAAATCAAACTATATGATTTAGCCTATCCATCAGATCATAAAACATTACATCCTGCAAAGAATTAATTTTCAAATAAATATTTTCTTCTGACTCAAATAATTCTTCTTTACAAAGTTGTTTATAATAAGAATGAAATATTTTTGTAAAATTTTTAATAGTAATTACAGGAGAATATTCAGATAACACATAAGAAAGAGAATATTTAGAAATTTTATCTTCTTCTAATATTAATCATACATAAGAAATATTATTATTTCATCAATCTATATCTAATCACCCATAAAATTTAGAAAAAGTTTTTAATCCATTCTTTTCTTTATTTAAATAGGTATTCTCTATATCATTTATTTTTTGTTCAATTACCTTATTTCAAGATAATTTATATAAAACAGATAAATTATTTACATAAACAGTCTTTAAAACATTAGAATACAAATTTATATTGATATCAGCAGATAATACAAAATTTAATAAAATATTTATATATTCTTTTAATAAATTATCATTTTTATTCAAAAAAACTAATTCATAATTTGTATAAGAAACTAATGTATTAAAATAATTAAACCAATAAGGATCTCATACTTTATTTTCTAAATTAGGTAATTCATTTATTACATTTTTCAATTTTAATTGAACATTTATTTCAATTGCTTCTATTCATCAATTATCAATAAGCTCTTTTTTTTGAGACATTTCACTATAAAATAATATTCATTGACAATGATTAGCTATAAAACAATATTTATCACTATTTTTATATTTATTTATAAGTGTATTTACTATATTTACCAATAAATCTAATTTAATTAATCTTAAATCTTTTAAAAATTCATTTACCCTATCATAAAAATTATTATTTAAATAATATGATATTATTGAGACTATAACCATAGTCATAACTTCATTATTCATATCAAATCATCAAGTTAACAATATTTTTTTCTTAATTAGATCTATTTTTTGTACTCATTCTTTGTATCATCATGCCATCACATTATTTATATTTAACATATCATCTTCAGAAAATTCAGATATTTTTTTCTTTTTTAAACAATATAGTCATCATAAATTATTATTTTCTTCTTCATTAAAATTAATATTACAACCATTTTCTTTATTTTCTCTTGACATATTTTTAATATATTCTATAATATAAATACCTTTAATTTATAAATAAAAATAAAAATGAGTTGTTAACTAAAGGTTCAATAAGGTAGGTCTGGTGAGATCTATCTTCTTTTTTATTTAATCTCAAGTTGTTCGGTAGCTTCTCTCACTTTCTCTACAAAAAAATCTTCTAGATTCCCCGATACATCTTTAATTTCTCATTCATAAATAATTTCTCACAAATTTATAATAGCAAAATTGTCTGCAATTTCTTGAACATCTGACAAAATATGAGTATTAAAAAATACTGTAGTTCATTGTCCTTTCAGCTCTTTTATAATATTTTTAACCAAATTTCTACCAAGAGGATCAAGACCACTCATAGGCTCATCAAAAAAAACAAGTTCAGGAGAATGAATAATACTTGCAGCTATACCAAGTCTTTGTTTCATACCTTTTGAATAAGTTTTTATAAGTCTATTTTCAGCAAAACCAAGACCTACTTTTTCTAACAATCCAGAACTTTTTTCTTTAACTTCTTCTTGAGTCATTCAAGAAAGTTTTCACATAAATTCTAAAAATTCTTTTCAGGTAAGATGTTCATAATAATATGCTTGTTCAGGTGCGAATCAAATTTTTGAAAGTATAGATCTATTTTTAGTTAGTTTTTCTCCAAACAGAATAATCTCTCCAGAAGTTGGATGAACAAAATCTAAAATACATTTCATAGTTGTAGTCTTACCTGCCCCATTTGGTCAAAGAAAACCAAAGATTTCTCATTTTTTTATCTCTAAATTTACTCATTTCAAAACTTCTGTTTTTTTTAAATTTAACTTAAAAGTTTTTTTCAAATTATTTATTTTTAATACCATTATTTTATTAAATTATTAATTAAATTATTCTATTTTTAAAATTCTTTTTTATTGAATATTAAAGAAGATAAAACAAGCAAAACAAATATATAAGCCAAAGCTCATCAAGTAGTAGACAATATAAAATGTGTTGTTGTATAATTTCCTAATTGCGGTGAAAGAAAATACTCCTTCATACTCAGATCTTGAAAATTTGGCAAAACATAATAAATTCATTTTAATAATATTTTAACAAATGGACTTATAGTTTTTTCCTGATTTGTCTGTGCAAAAAATAGCATAAAAGCACTTGCATGAGCAACAAAATATATAAATAAAGAACTTAATAATGCTAAAAATGGAGATACAAAAGTTGAAAAAAACATCACAAAAGCAAGTATCACCAATATCTTCATATAACTTAGGAACATAGCTTCGATATAAAATCATTCAAAATTAATATGATGAAATAACAAAGCTAGATAAAATCAAAATCATAAAATAATATATAAAAACAATAATATTATACTAAATCAAATAAATTTTCATATTATAAATTTATATTTATCTTTAATCCTTGACAAAACTAACAAAACTGTTTTTTTGTTAAATTCATTATAAAGTAAATAAGAACCAAGAAATAATGTTAAAATAAGAGCAAATATTTCAATAGTAGATAATGAAAAATCAATAATTGCTTTATTTCACTGATTTATAGTTAAAGCACTTAACAAATAAGATGAAAAAATCAATATAATTCAAATAAATAATCAAATATAAATAATCTTTAATCTAAAGAACTCACG
>WFMP01000030.1 GCA_015489035.1 Candidatus Altimarinota bacterium | reverse complement strand
TTACAAAAAGAGATTGAAAAAACTGGACAAAAATACAACGGAACTCATGGAATACGCCATTCTTACGCCCAAAATCAACTAGAATTAGGAAAAACCAAGCAAGAAGTATCAGAAGCTATGGGACATAAAAGAGAAGAAATCACGAATACCTATTTGAGATAAAAAATTATATAAATTACTATATAGTAATTTTCTCTTTTTTCACAAATAAAGCCCATCAGCAAGGAAAATGGCAGACACTTATTTTAGTATTACTTTTATTTTTAATTGTCTAAAAAGTGCTTTAAAATGATGATTTTCACTATATTTTTTCATAGACATATTTGCAATATTCACTACTTACTTTAAGTTTCAAGCATATTTTACTAAACTTAAACTATAATATATTACAAATTATCACATATTTATACTAATTATATGTAAATATGCAATAATATTAAGCAAATATAGTCATATTTATGCCTAAATGACACTATTTTAGCTTATTCTTACTCAAAACTTAATTAAAATAATTAATATTAAAGCATAAGAATTGAAATAAAACTCATTAGACTTAAATTAATTAATTACTATTTAAAGTTTAGTAATATTTAAGTATATAATGGCGAAATAGAAAAAATCGATCATATTTGGTCTAGCTCTTATTACAAGTTATACTATTTTATATGTTTATTGTTAAATCTATTTATAGTCTAGCTTAATCTAGCATTTTATACTGATAATTAAGTATTTTATACGAATAATCTATTGTAATCTAGTATTTTATATGTTTATTGTTAAATCTATTTATAGTCTAGCTTAATCTAGCATTTTATATGGATAATCTAGTATAATCTAGTGTTTATATGAATAGTTAAGCTTTAATTTAATTAAATCTATCTATAATCTAGTATAATCTAGTATTTTATACTGATAATTAAGCATTAATTTGATTAAATCTAGCTATAATCTAGCGTAATCTATAAAAAGGCAATTTATGTTAAATCTAACAGATAGGCAAAAAAACATAATAAATTTAGTAGATAATAACTCTAGTAAAATTATTAAAATTTTACTACCAAACATTGATGAACTTTACGAATATCTTACATACAAAGATATTTTAAAAGTAATTAATAACGAGTTAAATCTTGAGATAAAATATGCTAACTTTATGCGTGTAATAAAGTTGTATAATGACAAAAAAAATAATGATTTTGTAGAAAAATCTAGCACACAAAAAATAGTAGTTACTACTCCTCGAAAAGAGGATAATGAAGATGATAAAATTGCTCCTAAAGAGCCTATAAAAGATAAATCTGTATCTGATATTTTAAACGAAGAAATATCGTATAAATCTGATTTAGCTGATTTAGTATAAGGAAATAAAAATGAAAATATTAATGTGTAACAATAGTGGAAATGTCGGTAAAAGTTTTCTAAGTAGAGAATTATTTTATCCAAATTTTGATGTAAATAGTAGAGTAATAATTGAGGTTGAAACTCGTAACAGTTCGACTACTGATTATAAAAATATTAATGTAATTAAAACAAATGGTAGTGATTTATCTACAGTTTTTAATGAAATGATGAATTATGATGATTATATTGTAGATGTTGGTGCTAGTAGAATTGAGCAATTTTTTACCGAACTTGATAAAAGTGCAGGAATAGACGATGAAGATATAGACTTAGTAATAATACCTGTAACAAAAGACCCTAAAATTCAAAAAGATAGTGTTAAAACACTAAAAATGATAGATAAGATGGGATTATTACATAAAACCAAGATAATATTTAACAAAATAAACAATGAAAAAAGTATTAATAATTTTGTTGAATTGATTAAAAAAAATAATATAGATTTTACAGTAAATAAAGAGCTTCTAATCTTAGAATATGATGCACTTGAAGAAATTGAAAAAACAATGACAACAGTTAAAGATTTAGCTAATTCTGACAAAAACTATAAAGAGTTAGCTCGTGAAGCTGTTAAAGATAATAATGTAGAATTAAAAGAAAAATATATTGATTTATATACCTATCAAAGATATGCAATTGGTATAAGTAAAAACCTTGATAAAGTGTATGCTTTACTATTAGCTACAATGTGATTTTAATAATATGAGATATGATGATATAGAGGCTCATAAGAGCCTCGTAAGCGATAATGTAGAGCTTGTAGAGCTTGTAAAAGAAGCACAAAAACAGATAAATTCTGAAAATTTGCATATTTACAAAAAAAATAAAGGGCTAGTTGATAAGCTCGAAATTCTTTCTAAAAATATTAAAAATTCATTTAATTGTCCAAGCCTAAAAATGATGGCAATTTTTATCAGTATAGGACTGTTCTTTGGTGCTTTTTCTGTGGGTGGATACACTTACTTTGTTTTAAAAAATAATATAAAAATAAAGAAAGTACCCATAATAAAAACAGAAACAATAAAAGTAAAAAATCCAATCAATAAAGATTTGAAAACGCAAATAAAAAACCTGAAAACACGGATAAAAAACTTAAAAACAAAGGTACTTCCTGCAAAGTATTACTATGTCAGAAGCGATGGAAGTCAGTACATAAGGATAAAGACGAATGATCCAAGATTTTCGTCAGATGATAGTAATAAAGCATATATAATAGATTACATACACTTATTAAAATAATTTTCTCTTTTTCTTTAAATAAAGCTCATCAGCAGGGAAAAAGCTGAAGACTTATTGTCGGATAAGGGGATAAGAAGACAGTCTTTGTTTATTTGTAACCATATTTGCTCCTGAAGCCATTTTTATACTCAAAACGAGTATTTGTACTCATTTTGTCTTTTTTTGGCTTGTATGCCCCTCATTTTGTCTTTTATCGCCAAGAAAACAACATCTCAAGAGTACATATTTGACCTTTAGCTTTAAAAATAACAATTTTCTAGCAACAGCATCGCAGATAAAGCGAAGCGTTGCTCTCTTGTAAATAGCTACTTAGTGTCATTGAGCGTTAGCGAGGAACTTATCTGCACTAGCTAATTTATGCAATAGCGAAGTGTTCCACTTCTCCCTAAACAGATTGCTCTTAATAAAAAAAGCGATTTTCGACCTTAGGAGAAAAATCAAGACCCTTTTAGAGTTCGCAGAACTCCATCAAAATAAATGAAAGTTTGGAGGAGTGGAACGGAGCTAAATTTCCTATTGAAAAGCCTTTTAAAAGAAAAGAGCCTTTAGAGCCTTTAGACACCCTGTATAGCCCTATATTTTGGGCTTTTTGCAGCATAAAAACGACATTTCCCTCACATAAAACGACATTTCCCTCAAAAACACCACTCATAAAACGACATTTCCCTCAAAAATAACGACATATTTATTTTTATTCGTTATAATTTTAAACGACATAAAAAAAAGAGGTAGTTATGAACAATAAAAACATCATAAAAACAAGTCATAATCTAAACCATTTTAAAGGTGGCTATACACGCTTAGAGTTAGACTTTATCTATGCCTTCATCTCAACGATTAAAGATGAAGATGAAGAGTTTAGAGAGTATGCTTTACCACTAAAAGAGCTAGGGGATAAGTTAGGAAAGAGGTTACAACTAAGAGATATTGAATATCTTTTTGACACCTTAATATCCAAGTCATTTAAAATAAACAATGAGAAAGAACTAGCGGTCTATACATTTTTTACAAGACTTAGTTACAACAAAGACAATAAAATTATAAAAGTTAGATTTAATGAAGAGTTAAAGCCTCATTTATTACAATTAAAGCCTTTTGCAATGGGTAATTTAAAATACATTTTACAATATAGAAGTGAGTACAGTAAAAGGATGTATATGCTACTTAGTCAGTGGAGAAGTGCAGGTTCACATGAATATAAAGTTGATGAATTGAGAGAAATGTTAGCCGTTCCCGATAGCTATAAATACAATGATTTTAAAAAGAGGGTAGTAATAAAAGCACAAAAGGAACTAAAAGCAAAAGGAGATATATTCTTTGAGTTTAAAGAAGAGAAAAGACAAGGTGGTAAAAAGGTCACGCATATACTATTTAACATCATAGTAGTACGGGGAGAGGACAAGCAAAAGCCATCATTAGAAGGGTATAAGGGTAAAGTTATCTATTATAATGGAGATGATAGAACTATTCTAAATGTTTGGGAAATAAAAGAAGAAAAAGGTTATGCCCTGGTGCAACTACTTGATGATAGCTTTAACACAACAACAGATAAAATAAATATTTCTCAACTTGATA
>WFMP01000029.1 GCA_015489035.1 Candidatus Altimarinota bacterium | reverse complement strand
TTACCCACACTATATGCACTTGCATTTGGCTTATGGTATGGTTTCCACTTCTCATATTATTCATATCGCTATTTTAACTTTTAACACATTTGAAGAAGCTAAAGCCTTGCACTAAAGTGCATAGTTTTGACTAGCGGATGGGGACAATAAAATAGAAATATATTTAAATACGATTGATTTAGATGTTAGAAAAACAGGTAATGCTAGATTTTTTGATCAAAAAGTACAGCCAGATGTTCTTAGTGCTGTTTGTGAATGTATTTTACATTGTATTGATGAAAAAGATTCTTTTAGTGTTAACGATGTAAGATATTGTGAATATTCAAATGAATTGGTAACCGAAATATTTAATAAACCTGAAATAAAAAAAGCAGATAATGAATATGATAAGTTTTTTTCTCAACCATTGAAAATGTTAGCTTACAGTGGACTTATTAGTGAAACTAAAAAAGGTCGTTCAAATGAATATAAAATTATAGAAAAGGGTTTCATTGAATATATTTCACTACGAGATAGAAATGCATATTATTTTCTAACAATATATCTTGAAAAGGTTTTAAAAGATAGTAATATATGGAAATATTTCGATAGTTTTTTTAAAATACAAGACAAAAATTCACTTTATGAATTAAGAACTAAATATGTAGATTTTATTATACAAAACACTCCAATAAAAAAAGAACTTGAGCCTATTAGAATTTTCAATCCACTGTTAAATACTTTATGTTTTAAATATAAAAAACTCGGTAGTAAATTAGGTGATATAGCTGAAATAAATTACAATGATTTATTATATAATAGAGTAAATTGGAGAGATATAACAAAAGATAAATCTATGACACGAGAGACATTTAATAATATCTTTGTAAATGAAAATATTGATAATATAAAATCTTATAAATATCATATAGAAAAGACAAAGCGATTTGTAAAAGCAATTCATAAAAATAGTGAGATACATAGATTTGATGCTTATCCTGCTACACAAGCTCATCATATCTTTTTATCATCACAATTTCCAGAATTAGCTGATATTCCAGAAAATATTATTGCAATAACTCCAAATCAACATTTTTATAGAGCTCATCCAAATAATAAAACAAGTGTCGTTGATAAATCATATCAAGCTATTTGTTTAATATCAAAACTAGATAGTATTGAAAATGATTACAGAAATGATTCAAATAATTATTCAAAAGAACATTTTATAGAGATAATTAATATTGGGCTTGGAACAGAAATTCACCATACGGTTGATTTTGAAGAATTAAAACATAATATAATTACTTATTACACTTAAACAGGTAACAAAACCTCATATAATAATAACTAGCAATTAAGCTATCATAAACTAAAGAGTTTTGAACACATAACATATCGGACAAATCCTAAATCAGCTAGTTTTCTTAAACAGAAATTTTAGTTAGATTGACTCCAAGTCAGATGGTTATACTACAAATTTGAGTGGCGACTGGATCGGTGAAAGCTAGATCGTATATCATGAGGTTAGATTAGGTATAACAAAGTTATTGTATCAGGTAAGAGATTATTTCGCTCTTACCCTAACGAACTCTCAATTTAAAAAAGTGAGGTTCTCCTATGTATTCTATCGGATTAGATGTAAGTAAAGCAAGTTTATCGGTTCATGTTCCACTTAACTCTTTAGATTTTGAGATAAAAAACACTCTTAAAGATTTAAAATCACTCTATGCAAAACTCAAAAAACTATATAAGAAAGATATGGATAAAGTTGTGTTTGTGTACGAGCCTACCGGAAGTTATTCATCACTTTTAAGCAAGTTTTGTGCTTTGAAAAATATCAAATCATTTATAATAAATCCTAAACAATCTAGTAATTTTGCTAAGGCTCTTGGTTATAGAAGCAAAAGTGATAAGATTGATGCACATATGCTTTCACAAGCTATAGCAATAGCCAAAGAAAGAGAAATAAAAGTGCCTGTGATAAATGCAACGGCTGAAGATATAAAAGAGCTTATGAGCTACTATATGTTTACTGTTAAGCAGCGAGTAGCAGTTAATAACCATCATGAGGCATTAAACTCTAAAGATGGTAATGCCTATGCTTTAAAAGATTTAAAGAAGAGAATTAAGGAGTTAAAACTCAAAGAAGCTGAGATACTAGAGAAGATAAAAGACATTATTCAAGAAGATGATGAAATTGCACAAGGTTATCAAAATATCATCACTATTCCTGGTATTGGTAAAGTTGCAGGAATTGTACTTACTCATCTTTTCATCAGATATCCAGATGCAAACAAAAAACAGATAGTTTCACTTACTGGTTTAGATCCAGTTATAAAAGACTCAGGAACATCTGTAAAATCGAAACCTAGAATCTCAAAATCAGGTTCTCGTTTGTACCGAGCAGTCATGTTTATGGCAACAATGGTTTCTATAAATTATAATAGTGAGATGAAAGAGTTTTACGACAGATTAAAAGAGAATGGTAAACATAGCACAGTTGCTCAAATAGCTGTAATGCGTAAACTGATAGTAATTGCTCACTCTTTATACAAAAATAACATCCAATATGACAAAGAAGTTTATAACAAAGCATGTGGTAAAATTGAAACAATCGAAGTAAAAAAAGAGTTAGTTGCTTAAAAAAGTATGTTAGTTTAAAAATAATTGATTATTCTTAAGAAATTAAGTGGTTTTTAAGGTGGCGACTCATATTCATTTCGTTGTAGCAGGTGGTGGGATAATAAATAACAGACTCTACCAATCTAAATATAACTCTAAGTTCTTGTTTCCTGTAAAGGCTATGAGTGAAGTGTTTCGTGGTATTTTTATCTCTCGACTTAAAAAGGCTTATTATGATGGAAGTTTGGAGATTCATGATGAG
>WFMP01000028.1 GCA_015489035.1 Candidatus Altimarinota bacterium | reverse complement strand
TATCAAGTTGAGAAATATTTATTTTATCTGTTGTTGTGTTAAAGCTATCATCAAGTAGTTGCACCAGGGCATAACCTTTTTCTTCTTTTATTTCCCAAACATTTAGAATAGTTCTATCATCTCCATTATAATAGATAACTTTACCCTTATATCCCTCTAATGACGGCTTTTGCTTGTTTTCTCCTCGTGCTACTATGATGTCAAATAGGATGTGCGTGACTTTTTTACCGCCTTGCCTTTTCTCTTCTTTAAACTCAAAGAATATATCTCCTTTTGCTTTTAACTCTTTCTCTGTTTTAAGTAGTATAGACCTCTTAAATTCCCCGTATGTAGCTTTTTTTGGTACATCAAGCATTTCTCTTAATTCATCAACTGCATAGAGTTTTTGACCTATATTTTTCCATTGGCTAAGTAGCATATATATTCTCTTACTATACTCACTTTTAAACTGTAAAAGATACTTGAAATTTCCCATAGCAAAGGGTTTTAATTGTATTAGGTGTGGCTTTAATTTCTCATTAAAATTTACAGTAAGCTCTTTAGTTTCTTTATTAAATTCAAGATATGTAAAAAAACTATAAATAGCCAATTTCTCAGCATTATTGATTTTAAAAGTCTTAGTAACAAGACTATCAAAAATATACTCTATTTTCTTTAGTTCTAGCCTTTTTCCTAGCTTATTCTCTAACTCTTTAAGTGTAAGTTTATAGTCTTTAAATCGCTCATCTTCATCCTTTATAGTTGATATAAAGGCATAGATAAAATCTAATTCTAAGCGTGTATAACCACCTTTGAAATGGTTTAGTTCGTGGCTTGTTTTTATTATGTTTTTATTGTTCATTATGCACCTTTTTATTTATTACATATTATATCATAATGTAGTAAATAATACAATACATATTTAATGAGAAAAAGTACATAATAGGAGGGGTGTTTTTGAGAAAAAGTACATAATAGGTGAGAAAAAGTACATAATAGCACTTCTTAAACCTCGTATTATAGGGCTATATAGAGTGCCTAAAGGCTCTAAAGGCTCTTTTCTTTTAAAAGGCTTTTTAATAGGAAATTTGGATCCGTTTCACTCCCTCAAACTTTTATTTTATTTGATGGAGTTCTGCGAACTCTAAAAAGGGTCTTGATGTAATCGACTAAGGTCGATTAATCGCTTTTGATTATTGTCGCTTCGCTCTTTTTGTTGTTTAGGGGAGTAGATGAACGGGAACAGGAAACAGTCAAATATCAAAGCATAGTGTTATTTGCTTTGTAGCTGCTCTTTGTAGCACTTACACTCCAGTAGCGTCAATACTAAAAGATTAAGAGTTGGGGCAGAGCCACTTATAGCTATTGACTGCTAGTAAGTTGCTATATTTCGGCTACTGCTGTAGAGAAACATTGAAGAAGCACTTTATAGAGCAGATATATATCTAGTTTTTAGAGCTTTTAAAGGGCATAGAAGCAATTTTAAGACTTTTTAAGTGTATTTGTATGACTTAAAGCATTTTAAGAGCTTATAGAGCAAATATGAGCAATATTCAAGATAATATCTGATATTAATACTATTATTAAATATTTCTAAACTTTAAATAGTAATTAATTAATTTAAGTTTAATAAGTTTTATTTCAATTCTTATGCTTTAATATTAGTTATTTTAATTAAGTTTTGAGTAAGAATAAGCTAAAATAGTGTCATTTAGGCATAAATATTGCTATATTTGCTTAATAATATTGCATATTTGCATATAATTAGTATAAATATATGATAATTTGTAATATATTATAGTTTAAGTTTAGTGAAATATGCTTGAAACTTAAAGCAAATAGTGAATATTGCAAATATGACTATGAAAAAACATAGTAAAATTCATCATTTTAAAGCACTTTTTAGCTTAAAAAAAACAAAAGTAATACTAAAATAAGTGTTTGCCATTTTCCCTGCTGATGGGCTTTATTCGTGAAAAAATAGAATATTACTATATAGTAATTTATATAATTTTAGACTCTGTCTAAATAATATCTAGTAATTTCTAATCTACTATGATTTAGTTCTTCTGCTGTGCTTCTAAGTGCTGTCAATAGAGAGTTACCCTCTTTTGTAATTTGTTCTACTTGATTTTTTGCATAGCTTAATCTTAAATCGTGATTTGACTTGTTAAAAGCCCTATTTATGGCTTTTTGATAGCCACTTTTTGATATTTTTATTGATTTTTTTAAGTCATTTTTCATTTGTGGGGATATGCGTTTTGGTTTGTATGTTCGTCCACCTTTCCCCTGTACCCCAACAATTTTATTATTTTTGATATATTTTTCTGGATTTTTTGCAATTTTTAGAGCCTCGGCGATCCTAAATCCTTGTTGGTATTGAAGCCGTGCTATGGGTTGTAGTTTTTCAGGCAGTTTTTGAATATTTTGAATAAATTCTGATTTTGAGATATATCGACCTACTTTTATTGGCCGCTCTTTTATATTTTTTTGAAGCTCTTTTGTGCAGCTTTTAGCAATAGAATCATGATTAACATTAATTGTAATATTTGCATTTTGCAATCCTTTTAAAAGCCCATTAAAGCCTGAAATATAGGTATTTGCAGAGTTTGAAGAAAGTTCTGAAACTCTTTCTTTGAAGAAGTTTTCGAGATTTTTTGAAGTCATGTGTTGATTTAATTTTCCCTCGCTGATTCCCTGATTTTGGAGAAAATTTGCAAAGTCTTGAAGTTGCGATTCTCTTGTTTGAACTATTACATGAGAACGGGCAAAATTCTTACCTTGAATATCTGCTTTTTTTTGACCTCTGGCGTCAGTTCTAATTCGTGCGTCACGAATTTGCTTTTGAAAATTTGAACCTTTAAGATTTGCCATTTTGCACCTCTTTTATTTTTGCAATAAGTTTTTTAAAACTCCCTAATGATGGGACTTTTGAAAGGTTTGAAAAGTGAGAATGAATTGCGTATGACCC
>WFMP01000027.1 GCA_015489035.1 Candidatus Altimarinota bacterium | reverse complement strand
TATCCCTTTTATACTGATTCAGCTCTTAGCTTTAACGCTTGTGATACTGTTTCCTGATTTAGTATGTATGTATTTATAGGTATTACATGTAAAGCTTTACATGTAATGTTATTGAGTTAAATATACTTGATATAAGAGTGTCACAACCGCCTCACAACTATTATCTCTATTCGCATTTAAAAATAACTCATTATAAATCTTTAGGTAGTTAGACTTTAGCCTGACATTTTAGGGATAAGATGGAATCCACTTTAAAAAATAAGAAATCATCTATTTACAAACCCCATGAAATGGGCCTTTGTTTTTTCACAGTCTCTCGTACTTGTTATCTTTTAGATACTCAATCTAATTTTATCAGTTGTAAACTGGTGTATAAGCATTTGTATTAAATTTTGATAAGGAATAGAACTTTCAAGTGATTTTCTCTTAAGTTCATACAAGTCATTCTCTGAAATTCTTATAGAAATTGCTTTTTTCTTTTGATGTTTGATAATTGATTGCAGTTCTTGAATACGATTAGTAATATTACCTTTACTCTCCCATTCTCCACTTTCTACACTTTTTAATATATCAAGTTCAAATTCATCTAAATTAGCCATTATTAGCTCCTTTTAAATATTTTTTGTTCATTTTTCTTGATGGAATAATTGTTTTTAAAAATATTTCATCTTCAGTCTCAACATAAGGTACTAAATATACATAGTCCTTAATTCTTATGAAAATAATAAAAATATCTTGGTTTGGATATTTCTCTTTATTTGGATGAGCAATATCATCAAGTAAATCTCCATTTTCAAGTGACAAAATCACATCTTCAAAGCCAATGCCTCTTTCTTGTTTTAAGAGTTCATTTTTTTCATAATTATACATTAGGCTTTTATTTTTAAACATTTATTTTCCAAAATATGTATATACTACGTATTTTACAGTTTTTTGTAAGTTTTTGCAAGTTTCAGATTTTTGTAAATTACTAATGTGAGATAACGGTTGACTTGAACGACGCTCTCTTTGCGTTCGTTGCAAGGTTTTGTTAGATTTTTAATATTCGACTAACAAGTGTACCAATATTAGAGCCGAGATGGTCAATGATATTTTCTAGTTGATTTTCAAATAGCTTTTCTTGCAATATTGCTTTTTTTATATTGTCCATGCTAACTATATCTGTATTGAATTTATTTTTCTTTTTATTGTATGAGCCTAGAATATCGAACAGTTTTTTATCTATAAACTTTTTATTATTACTTATTTTTTCATTTTTAAATAATTCATCATTGTCATATGTAGAAATATCATCAACATGTAAAAGTAACCAAAATTCAAATAATGGATTAGTCATCGCAATATTATAATTTTTTTCTAAACAAACCGGTATCATTTTTTCAATATCTTTCTTTCTTTCAGGTACTTTTTCTCTATCCCAAACTACCCACTTCTCATCATTTTCAGGTTTATAATCATATTTATCTTTGATGTATTCATCTAAATTAGAAACAACATCTTGTGGTTCACTTGCTCCAGGTTCTTTCGGAATAATTTCTATCTCTAACAATATATCAATATAGTCTGATAATTTGTTTTTTATAGATGGAAAGTATTCAGGTTCCGTATTACTTCCTTCACACGAAATAATAAGAATTTTTTGTGGTTCAATTTCTTCTTCAGTATATATGGGGTTATTAAAATTAGTATTTTCAAATCCCATTTTATTCCTCCATATTTATTTCATCAAAAGTTTTAAAAATTGGTATTGCACCATAACGACCTAGTAAATAAGCCTTTTCAATTTTACTATCATATCTAACTTTAAATTGATTAAGAGAAAAAACTTTAGAAGCACCTATGTCGTTTTTTTCAATAAACCAAATTTCATCTCTTCGAAGTAAATCTAGGTTTAGCAATGTAGATTCATGTGTACTAATAATTAATTGAGATTTTGAACCTTCGATACTATAAAATAGCTCGAAAAACTTTTTTGTAAGTTTAGGATGTAAGCTTCTATCAAATTCATCAATAATAATTGTGTTGTCTGTTTGAAATTTTTTTATTAGTGGTATTAAATCAAATAAACGTCTTGTGCCATCAGACTCATCTTTAAGTTCAAAGACTTCCTTAATATCAGCTCCGTGAATTAAACCAAGTTTTTGAACTTTTATGTTTTCATCTTCTTTATAAAATGTTAATAAAATTCCTTCAGGGCCTTGAAGTGATATTTTTACATTTTTATCTTCTTGTAAATCATTTTCAATTTCTTTTTTTACTTCTTTCGATACTTCTTTACAATTTTCAAATTCATCTTCTATAGATGAAATATCCTTTACTCCAGTATCAAATTCTTTTAGATATTTTTTAAATATTTTTGTAAGACTGTTGTCTTTTCCTATTGAAGATATTCCATTATATTTTGAATCTGGATATAAAATAATTAATTTTTTATCAAACCAAGTGTAAATATCATTGATTATCTTAGCTTCTGGAATTTCACTTGTATCTAAATCTTTACTAGCTATTTCTGATAAAAATAATTGTTCAGATTGATTTTTCATGTCATCTATAT
>WFMP01000026.1 GCA_015489035.1 Candidatus Altimarinota bacterium | reverse complement strand
TTTATAAATTTATGTATTTTCCATAAAATTCAACCTGAGTTTATAGAATACAACAAATCTATTAATTGATACAATAAACTTAAATGTTCTCAATTTTTATATTCAATATAATTAGGAATTTCAAAATCAAACTCTTGTCACGAAATAGAAGTATTCATATGTAAATCTCAAACTATTTCCTTATTTATAAATTGTTTTAATAATTCTTTATCTTCCATTTTAACAAAAAAATTAGAGCCATTAATTGATTCAAGTAATTTTCTTTTTTTATCAGAAATTTCAATTGATCATAATATCTTATTTGTACTAACTCAGTTATTCATTAAATCTTGCATAAGCTCTCAAATTTCATATTCCACACTGTCATTATTAGACAATTCATTTAAAAGTGCTTTTGTATAGATACTATTTAACCTATCTAATTTTAAATTACTTAATTCTAAAACCTTGTCTAATTTTTCTAACCTTTCCATAAAAAGATATTACTTATAAATAAATACTTTATATTAAAACAAAAAACAAAGTCAATAAAAAAAATCCCAACTATTAAGCTGAGATATTATATCTATCTTGATTCCTTAGCTTTTGAAACTATAGGTCTTCTTGGATTTACCTTTTTAAAATGAGTTAATACAACATAAGCATCATTTTCTTCAAGAGATACAAATGAAAATTTTTCTTTTATATCTATTCTACCTACATCTCATAGTTTTTGTCAGATTTCTCATTCTATAAACTTTATAAGTTGTCATGGATTGTTTATATTATCTAATTTTCATCTTGCTATAAAAAGTCTTTGATTGCCAGCTTCAGCTTGTTTTACATTTTTTATAGTTTTATATTGTGTAATATCAAATTCATTACCGAATCATTCTTCTAAAATAAGAGACAATATTTTTTCAGCTTCTCATAGCTTCAATAAATCCTGCGCCAAACTTAAATATTTATACTGTTCTTTCTTTTCTAATAATTCTTTTGTATTATCTATAAGTCTTTCTTTTTTTAATTTAACTATATCTTTACTATCCGGTAATTGTTCTTGTTTGATCTTTGTTTTTATTGTTTTCTCTATCCAAGCTAATGCTCTACCATCTTTTCTACCAACAAAACTAATAGCTTCTCAAGTTTTACCTGCTCTACCTGTTCTTCAAATTCTATGAGTATAAGTTTCAGGATTCTCAGGTAAATTATAATTTATTACATGAGTTAAATCATTTATATCGATTCATCTTGCTGCAACATCTGTAGCAACTAATATTTTAATTGCTTTATTTTTAAATCTTGAAAGTGTTTTTTCTCTCAAATTTTGACTAATATCACCATGAATTCATTCAGCTTTGTATCATCTTTGTAATAATTTAGAAGCAACTTCATCTACATTTGCTTTTGTTCTACAAAATATAAGACCATAAAAATCAAATTCAACTTCTATAATCCTACATAAAGCATCAAATTTATCTCTATCATCTACTTTATAATATTTTTGAACAATATGTGGATTTGTAAGTTCTGTTCTTTCTATTTTAACCTCATCATGGTCTTTTATATATTTATTTACAATATTTCTAATACCTCTTGGCATAGTGGCAGAAAAAAGTAATGTTTTCTTATCGTCTGGAGTATATTGTAATATTTTCTCAATATCTTCCACAAACCCCATATTCAACATTTCATCAGCTTCATCTAAAACTAGATATTTTAAATGTTCAACTTTTAAAGTTTTTTTTCTAGTAATATGATCTATTACTCTTCAAGTAGTACCAACTACAATTTGTGGTTTTCTTTTTAATCCTTCAATTTCTTTAGAATAATTTTGACCACCATAAACAAGTTGAACTTTTACATCTCTATCTGCAAAAGATTTAATTTCTTCTGCAACTTGAATAGACAATTCTCTTGTAGGTGTTAAAATAAGAGCTTGAACATCTTTTAATTTAGGATCAAGTCTTTCTAAGATTGGTAATGCAAAACTTGCTGTTTTACCAGTTCAAGTTTGAGCTTGTCAAATAATATCTTTATCTCCATTTAGAAGTAAAGGGATTACACCTGCTTGGATTGGAGATGGATGAGTATATCATTTTTTCTCAACCTTTTCTAAAATTTTATCTGATAATCATAAATCAGCAAAAGTTACTTTTTTATTAGTTTCTGTCATTAATATTTTTAATAATTTGATAAAAAAAATTGCTACTACTATATTACATATAGTCTTAAGATAAAAAATATCTTAATATGATGTAGCTTAAATTTTAGATATTTATAATATTCCTTAAAATTAACTAACCCTTTGTACCACATCAATTCACAATCCCCTTCAGTATAAGAAAAAACTTTACTAAAACAAGTAAAGAAAAAAACAAGCCATACGACTTGTTCAGGTTATACTATAGTAGGGTCTATATCTTCAGCTTCGACATTTTCTTTTCAAATAATCTTAGCAAATTCTTCTTTTGACATATATTCTTTCTCTAACAATTTTTTAGCTAATTTATGCATAATATCTTTGTTTGATAATATCATTTCTTTTGCCTTAGCATATGCTGTAGATATTAATTCTTCTACTTGTTCATCTATTTTTTCATTTAATTTTTCAGAAAATGGTTTATACATTTGCCATTCACCTTGACCTTCGTCAAAATACATAATAGGTCACAATTTACTCATTCAATATTTCGTAACCATATCATACACTATTTTATAAACTCTAGACATATCATTACTTGCTCAAGTTGTAATATGATCTTCTCCAAAGAATATTTCCTCAGAAGCTCTACCTCACATCAAAGAAACTATTTCATCTAAAAATTTAGCTTTTGGAACAAGTAATCTATCTTTTGTAGGCATAATCCAAGTTAATCCAAGTGCCATACCTCTTGAAACAATAGAAATCTTTTCTAAAGGATCTGCATATGGTAACAAATGAGCTGTAAGTGCATGTCATAACTCATGATAAGCAATCATTTTTCTTTCTACCTCTGCCATAGATTTTATTTTCTTTTCTGGTCAAGCTACCACTTTTTCCAAACTATATTCAAAATCATTCCAAACTAAATAATCTCTATCATTTTTTGCTGCATGTAAAGCAGTTTCATTAACAAGATTTGCAATATCTGCTCATACAAATCAAACAGTCCTTATTCCTAAAGAATCTAATAATTTATCTAAATTCAACTCTTTATCTAATTTTTTAGGCTCTAAATAAACTTTTAAAATTTCTTTTCTTTCATTTAAAGTTGGAGCAGGAACATATATCTTTCTATCAAACCTACCCGGTCTTAATAATGCAGAATCAAGAATATCAATTCTATTTGTAGCAGCAATCACTATTATTTGATTATCCTTTTCAAAACCATCCATTTCTGTAAGAATTTGATTTAATGTTTGTTCTTGTTCTTGATGTCATCAAGTAGCTCATTGTCATCTTTTTTTACCAATTGCATCTATTTCATCTATAAAAATAATTGCAGGTCATTTTGTATCTTTTGCTTTTTTAAATAACTCTCTTACTTTTGCAGCTCACATACCTACAAGCATTTCCATAAACTCTGAACCAGAACTATAAAAGAATGGAACACCAGCTTCACCAGCTATTGCTCTTGCTAACAAGGTTTTACCATTTCAAGGCTGTCAATATAACATAACTCAAGAAGGAATTCTTGCTCATGCCTTTTGATATTTTTTAGGATCTTTTAGAAATTCTACTACTTCTACTACTTCCTCTTTCACTTCATCCATTCAAGCAACATCTTTAAATTTTGTTTTTACTTCTTCTCATTTAGCTTGTTTTCAAACTCATCATATCATTCATAAAGGACCACCTCATTTAGGCAAACTTCATCTTAACATAAACATCAAAAGTCATAATATTATCAATATAGGTAGTACATTTATTAATATTTTTGACAACAATCACTCTTCCTCATATTTAATTATAATCTGTGTAGATCAAGTCAAATTAATTCATAATGCTCTCAAAGAAGTTCATGTAGGTTTTATAGTATTATAAACATTCCAAGTTAATGGAATAATTTTCTTGTTTATACTCATAAAAGATTTCTCTTTTCAAGTTCAAATAAATGAATATCAAGCCACATCTTTATCATTCTTAACTACAATTTTTTGAAATATTCATTTTTTATAATCTTCAATAAATTTAGATAAATTAATCTTTTCTTTTGATTTAATTTCATTCATATATATATTTCAATTTTTCATATATGTATCAGAAATATATGCCCATCAAAATTTCATAACTAACAATAATCATCATATTATTATTAAAAAATATATTATTCACTTTTTCATAGTATTTTATTTTATTTTTAAATTATATTAGAATATCACAGGTATCTTTAAATATTTGTCATCCCGGACTTGATCCAAGACCTACTTCTTTGCTAGTTGTCCCCGGACTCTACAAGATAGACATACAAAAACAGCTTTATTTTTATTATACATAACAAATTTGAGTCCGGGGACTTGATTTAGTAGATTCCTACCTTCTCAGGAATGACAGACATTAAATTATCCTGTTCAAATTCTGTTATTCTATTTTATTATCACTTTTTTTCATAACAATTTAGATGCTAACTTTACATTTATAGCTTTTTTACCAAACATAATAGGTTTTTGACTTTCATCAGCATAAACATAAATTATATCACTATCATTGTCTTCTTCTATTTTATTTAATCTTGCTGGTGAAAAAATATTTCTAATTAATTTTTCTCTATCTTCAACATATTCAGCAATATCAACTCTCTCTCCATCTAATTCATCTAATATTTGTGCAATTCTTTCTCATCATTCTCATACACAAACTCACACTGGATCAATTCTTTCGTCATCAGTAGAAACTAAAACTTTTGTTTTTATTCAAGCAATTCTTCCCATTTTTTCAATTTTAATAATTCATTGTTCAAGTTCAGGAATATATTTTTGCATAATAGCCTTAACAAAAGCAGAGTCAGATTGTGTAATTTCCAAAATAATATCAGAACCTTGTTTTCTAATTTCTTTCAATAACACTTTTTCTTCATCTCATATTTCATAAGGTTTTCATCTCAACTGTCATTCTACAGGCAAAATTACTGTATTTCAATTAAAATCCAAAATAACATGCTCTCATTGAACATATTTAACATAACCTGTTAAAATATCTCATTCAGAATCGACAAAAGTCCTATAAAATCTTTCTTTTTCTATGTTTTTAATTTGTTGTTTTATAGTTTGAGCTGCAGCTTGAGTAGCTATTCTAGAAAATTCCAGTTCTTCTGGAGTAATATCTATCAATAAATCTTCTCATTCTTCTATTTCAGAATTTTCTTTTTTTGCTTCTGATAAATATATTTGCTTATCTTCATCTTCTATTTCTTCATCATTAGGGACAACATGAAAAACTCTATAAAATTTCATATCTCCATCTTTTCACATTATCATCTCTAATTCTATTTTTTTATTTCTATTTAAATAATCCCTTCTGAAAGCAGTTTTTAATCAAGTTTTGATAACATTATAAACTTCTTCTGGAGTAAAATTATATTCTTTAACTAAATCTTGTAATGCAGTTACTATCTTTTTTGGTTCCAATTTCATAATAAACAATATTTATAATATAAATAAAACCTCCCTAAGTAAATAGGAAGGCAATACTCTTTTAGTATAATAATATTTTTTTAATTTTCAACTTTTTATGTTCTTTGTTTTTTTATAGCATATACGATATAAACTAATATAGCCAACACAACCAAAATATATGTCTCAGGACCAGTTTGAGGTCTTCACATAACTTTCTTAGCTATCTTTTTTGGTTCAACCTTAGCAGTTACAAATGGAATTTGAGTAACTCATATTTTACACACTCATAATGTACCATCTTTAGCAATAGGAACAATTTTTATATATTTTTTACCTGTTTTTTTAGATATAATAGTATAAGATTTAACTGAACTATTTACTGTAGCAACCGGTTTGAATGTCTTTCCATTCTCTGAAATACTAATTTGTACTTTATCAACATCAACACCTGGTCTATATGAAATAATAATCTTACTTCATTTCACCTTAACTACAGGATTATAGATTATATTATCTGCTGGAGCACCATGTTGTTTAGCTTTTGTAGTTACAATTAAAGTATTGGATGTAGTAGCTTCTACTGGATTTCAATTGTTATCGAATGCTTTGGCTACAAAACTATATTTTGTATCAGCATTCAATCCAGTAATAGAAACAAAATCTTGAGTAATTCATGTATAAATTAAATCTTTCTCAGATAATTCATTATTTCAGCTTTGAGAATAATATATTTTATAACTTGTATATCAATCTACTGGTTTTAATAACAAATTAATTCATGATTCTGTAGTTCCTGTAGATGAAAGTACTACTTTACTTATTGTAGCTGTAGTATCTCATGTTGTAGCTGTAGTATCTCATGTTGTGGCTATAGCACCTGTTGAAGTATCATTTAATAATGCATTTAAATCACTTAAACTATCTGCATAAGTATTTACACCAACAATAGCAATCAACAATAACATTAAACTAATAGATAATTTTTTCATTTTTGTTTTAATAATAATTTAAATAAACTTTTTCTCATTGAGATAATCTTATCATAAGGATATATTAAATCTTGTCAAATTTCAAATATAGTTTATATTGACATATGATATTATTCTCATATTAATACCTTAGCAGCTTGTAAAACCTTCTCTCTGTCAGGATATTTTATAATATATCATTTTTTAACTTCTGCAGCTATTTTTCATTTATTTTTTTTATCTCAAGGCTTTGTTCAAATAATTTCATGTTTTTCATCATCTATTTCTTCTCATACAGTAGGAATTATAGAAATATTTAATTCATCTAACAAAGATAATATTTTTTTATGCAATATAGTTAATCATTCTGTCCATTTATGATTTTTAAATTCTTCTGGTAATGTATCATAACTTAATGTCATTAATTCAATAGTAGGAAGAAGTTTCAATATTACATTTTCAAATATATCATCTTTCATTTTTTTTTCTTGTTCTTTAACTCTATTTGTATATGAATTAAAATCATTCTTCAATGTTAGATATTGTAATTGTGTATTTTTAGTAATTTCTTCTTGCTCTTGTAATTTTCTTTCCAATTTTTGTTTTTCTTCTTCTAATTCCTTAATTTTAGATTTTAATTCATTTATTTCTGTATTCTCAAGTTCATTTTGTAATTCTTGTTCTAATTCTTTTGTTTCATCTATAATTTTCTTTTTTTTATTTTTTGTCATTTTAAAATATTTATAATATAAATTTAATTATTTAACACTCTCCTTATCTCTCATAAAGTAGTATAACCATCCATCATTTTAAGAAAAGCATCCTCTTTCATAGTAAGGTATCAAGTCTGTCTAATATCTTGAAATATATCCAAAGGAGAAGCTCATTTAACTATCAAATCTCTTATGTTTTCAGTTAATTCAAACGTCTCTACAGCAGCTATTCTACCTGCAAATCATTCATAATTACATTTTTCACATCATGCTTCTTTATACATTTTTCAATCAAAATCTATATTTAGATAAGGTTTAATATTTTTAATTTTTTTTAATGAAGTTTCAATCTCTTCTTTTTCTCAATAGCTAGTATCTATTTTTGTTTTACAAGTACATAATTTTCTTAAAAGTCTTTGTCAAATAACCAAATTTAAAGCTGGGGCTAGCATATAAGGAGCTATTCACATATTTATAAGTCTTGAAATTGCCTCAACTGCAGTATTTGTATGAAGTGTTGATAAAACTAAATGTCAGGTTAAAGCTGCATTTATTGCTATAAGTGCAGTATCCAAGTCTCTTATTTCTCACACCATTATAATATCTGGATCTTGTCTTAAGATAGCTTTTAATCATTCTGTATAAGTATAACCTTTTGATAAATTAACTTGAGATTGTTGTATATTTGGCAAACTATATTCTACTGGATCTTCAAGTGTAATTATTTTTTTATCTGGAACATTCAATTTATTTAAAATACTATACAATGTAGTAGATTTTCAAGAACCAGTTGGTCAAGTTACAAGAATCATACCGTAAGGTTTTTCTATATTTCTTTGTAAAATATCATAAGATTCTCACATAAATCATATTTCTGAAAATGATCTTATTCAAGAAGAAGAATCTAAAAACCTCATAACCACACTTTCTCAATACAAAACAGGCATAAAATTTACTCTCACATCTATTTTATAAGTTTGTCATCATTTTTTTGTCTTAAAATCAAACCTACCATCCTGTGGAATATAATCTATATTTAATTTAACTTTTGCAATACTTTTTAATTTAATTAAATATTTTTTAAATTCAGCTAGTGTAAAAACTACTATTTTTTTTAAAACTCAATCTACTCTAAGTCTTATCCAAACTCAATCTTCTTCAGGTTGAAAATGTAAATCTGAACTACCAGACATAAATGCAAGTCTTATAATCTCTTTTATAAAATCAGTTTCAGAATATTGATTTTTTTGATTATATAACTTTTTTATCATTTCTACAGCACTAACTCATTTTGCACTTTCTAATTCTTCTAACTCTTTTTTTGCTTTATTTTCCAAAGATAATAATTGATTATACCAAGTAAGAGCATAAGAAAACGATTCTTCATCACAATAATAAAAATCTAATTTATATCATTTTAGTTCTATCTTTTCTTTTACTTGAGCAATTAATACTATATTATTATTTGTAGTCAAAGTTTTTAATACTTTTCATTTTATATCAAAAAAAATTATTTCTGCTTTTTCAGAAAGTTGACTATTTATAACCTTTAATGCATCTAAATTAGGTTTTATTTCTTTAATTTTTTCAAGAGACAAAATCCTACTTTCTCATTGTTTTTGCATATAAATAATTAATTAACATAAAATATATACTAAAATAATAAGAAAAAAGTATTTTTTGTCAAAAAGTATTTTAAAAATTTAATATTTTAAATAATCTTATACAATTTCAATAAACCATAAGCTGATATAGTATAGTTATCAACTATTTCTCCATTTAAAATCATATCTTCAAAATCAAAAACTGAAAAATAATTCACTTCATAAATATCTTCATAAGATCCATCCTTTTCTCACCAGACAATATATTTTGCAAAATCTTCATATTCTAAAAGCACCATATCTACACTAGCTGATATAAATCATGTTTCAGGTGCAATAATTGCTAATGATCTTTTTGATAATGGTTCATCTTGAATTCAAATTTCTTCTTGAAATTCTTTTACTGCATTATCTACTGAATTAATTCATTTTTCTACTCATCATCTTGGTAATTCCCAAGAAATTTTATCAATAGCATGCCTATAATCTTTTATTAATGCAATATTTTTATTTTTATCAATTCATATTGCAACACTTCATTCTATTTTTCAAAATTCTCAAGATAGAGATAACACTGGAAAATCTCATTTCTTATCAGATCTTTTAAAAGAAGACAAACATAATTTTCCTATACAACATTTTTTTACTTTATCTACTATTTTCATAGGAATCATATTATTTTTAAAATTTAGTTTCCATTGTATCTCTTAATCTCTTTTCCAACAAACTTGCTAAATGAAAAATCTTATCTTCTTTAAATTGATCTGCTATAATATGCAAACCTACTGGTAAGTTTGTATCATTTGCATTACCAATTGGTAAAGACATTGCAGGTAAACCAGCTAAATTTACAGGCACTGTATAAATATCTGCCAAATACATTGCTAATGGATCCTCTGTTTTTGCTCACAAATCCCAAGCAGTAGTTGGACTTGTAGGTCATATAATTAAATCATAATCTTTGAAAATTCTATCATATTCTTGTTTAATTAATGTTCTCACTTTTTGTGCTTGACCATAGTATTTTTCATAAGCACCAGCAGATAAAACATAAGAACCTAGTAAAATCCTTCTTTGAGCTTCTTTACCAAATCATTTTACTCTTGCATTAGCATAGTAT
>WFMP01000025.1 GCA_015489035.1 Candidatus Altimarinota bacterium | reverse complement strand
CAATTATGAGAGATGACGCAAGACCACTACATGGATTTAATATTTATGAAGATTTACTGCTTTTTGATTACAACTCTATAGTACATTTAGATAAAGAAAATGAGATAATATTAGAATATAGTATGATCCATCCTGAAGGTGTTGGTGGAGCAATTACCAGAGGTTCGGAAGGTATTTTAAATGAAGTTTGTCCTGAATATGGCAAACGCATTGAGGATTATTTTGGTATTGATCTTAAAGATTATGGAGTTGAGATCAGTTCTGATACAGCAAGCTACTAAGCCTCGCTTGTATCATCATTGTTTGCCAAGGTACTTTACACTCCACAATTCCTCTTTTATACACTTTCAATGCGATACTTTTATTATGTGCATAAAAGTTTTCTTGAAAGCCCTTAAACATATACCCCTGACAAATTTGGTGTTTATATAAATAATTTACATCATTTCTAACATACAAAAAATATTGTTTTTTTGAATATATATTGCTTGTTTTTAAGTATTCCTCAAGAAGTATCCAACCTGTAATTATATTCTTGTGCTGTGTGTAAATTAGTTTTAAACCCTCTAAAAAATTAGTAATATTTTGTGGATTTTTATATAGTTTCATAAATGAGTATTTTTTTTCTAAAGCTTGATACATCGGTTTTAAAGTAGAAAAAGAGGTATATGCTTTTTTCCATTGATAAGGATTAGTTTGGACTTTTAGTTCTTGCATTTGTTTAGCGGATATAAACGGTTCATTTGTTCGCATACTGCTTGCTTGTAATAATGATGTAAATAATGTAATTGAAATAATTATCTTTTTCAAAATTTTCCTTTTTAGTTGTATTTATACTGTTTTAAGACATTGTTTATTGTGCTTGAATCAATTAAATGATTAGGTCCACCAAATCGTTTTTTAATATAATTATCAAGAGGCACTAAATCCATACACTTATGAGTGTATTGATAAGCTCTCATACGTTGTTTAGTTGTATAACTTGCAGGAAAATCTACTCCATTGTTACTAGAATTTAATCCTTTACCACACGGAGTAAAGCTTAAATGTTCAAGTTCTGTAAAAGAAATATTTGTGCAATGTTGCCAACCTAATGCAAATTGTGCTTTAGCTTGTTCTGCTAATATTCGTGTGATTTTACTGTCATAACAACAATAATAGAACCTATCTTGTTTTAACCCAGGACCCATGTTCTTTGTACTTTCTCTTACAAAATGACATAATCCTGCACGAGTAGCATGATACGTTTGTACGTGTCTGCTCCCTTGTGCTTTTGCCTGAGTTAAATTATCACAAGTATCTACTGTCTGAAAACTTTGATACATATTTAAAGCCACTTCTGCACCAAGACCAAGCAGAGGATTAATCATACCAAGTCCCATTATAGCTAAATTCGTAGGCGATGCCATACTTTTAGGTTTCTTTTTCATTCCTTGAGATCCACTATGTGTTGTAATATCATGAGCTTCTGTTTCATAAACACACGCTGTAAGCTCTACTGTCATAATTAATGCTTGTATTTTTAATACCATAAGTTTTACTTTTTTTGCAGCGGCTCTTGCAGCAGCGGAATTTCCTGCATCCATGTTACCAATTCCAGGATTTATAATGCGAAGTCTAGTTACTCCTTTACTTTGATTAAGTATTTGTATATATTTTACTATCTTTGAACCCCCAGGTTGATTTATCATATCATTATAACGTGTAGTCGGTATTGTAAATACTTGACCTGGACCGTGACCTCCGTGTACTTGATCAGGGCAAATATCATCTACAGGATCACATGGATTTGTTGCATTATATTGTTGTAACATTGATGCTACATTAATACCTGCATTAGCGGCACATACTGAATATGCAATTATTTTTTTAGCGGCTTCTTTAGCGGCTTCTTTTCCTGCCGTACCTCCTGCTTTTGCGGCTTTTCCTGCTTCTTGAAAATATTTTCCTGCTCCCCATGTTGCAATATCAATAACTGCTCCTGCAATGAAATATGGATTAGTTAACCAACCAAAATTTTTAGGTGGTGTTCCTTTAATACAATATCCATGCCAACCTGCCCATATACCATTTAATTTTCCAAAAACATTAATAACAGATAACATTTGCCCTATACTTCCACTAAAATTAGAAGTTTGAAAATAGACGTTCTTTTTTTGATTTGGAGTAAATATATCATATTTTATATTTTTACTCCATGTTTTACAAGTACCTCTTTTTATAATTGTTTGATTACAATCATAAGCATAAGTAGATTTTGTGAATACACGTTTTCCACTAACATCACCTGTTAATCCAAAAGGTTCAGATGAGTGTAATGAACATTGTACATTAGTTGTATATTCAGCATACGCATTTTCAAAAATAAAAAAAATAGAAAATAAAATTACAAATATTTTTTTACCCATTAGTTATTATCCTTTTACTATTTTAATACCGTAGATATTGTTGGTACATTGCTTGGTATTGTTGTATTGGCATCTGACAAAGGACAAGGTTTTAATTTACTCCAACAAAGATAATCTCTGTTCGCCAATTTATTTAGGGTAACTAAATACGTCCTATTTGCCCAAGGCATGGGCTTGATCAGGTGTATAGTAAAACCTTTTGCTTGATTAGTTGCTCTAACTGTTATGGTTGTTGCAGAATGTAATTTGACATAATCATTATTACTTTTTGCACAATTATTAAAACCTTTTGGTAAATCAGGTACACCTTGTTCGTAATAAGCACCAGAAACTCCACCGCCCCATTCAACAAAATTACTTGCTAAACAACTATTCTCTAATCCGTTATAATTGCTCACATTTGATGAAAAAGCTTTACCTTCAAGTGTTCTTGTGTGTCCACCTACGACATTAAAATCTTTTGCAATACCAAATTCAACTTTTGCATAAGACTGTGCAACAGATTCATCAGCACCATTTGCATTAGTTACTTGTTTATTTGATATAAAATTTTCTCTTTCTACTGTTACCTGTCCTAATTTTTCACCACTAGCATCATACGCAGTAACTACATAATTACCGATATAAGGTACTATAATTGATAATTGATTTACAGCACCCATATAAATTGTATTTATCTTTTTAGTAATATTAGGACTACCTGCTAAACTTCTTTGAACTGTTTTTTTGCCAGAAATATCATACCATTTAAAAGATGCCCAAAATGTGTAAGGTTTATTTTTAAATGAACTTGTCATAAAGTTATTAACTATTGCTTGTGAAAAACCCATATTTAAAAAATTATCATATTTGAAATTTTGCCAATTTTCTTCCGCTTTTAAGTATCCTGACAATGGTAATGTACCTGAACCATATTTTTGTGATTCCCAAATAAAATTACCATCAAAAACACCCTTTTCTTTTTCTAAGTATCTTGGATCATAACCGTAGGGATTAGGTACATATTTTGTATAGGGCGGCACAAGAGTATTATATACTTTATAATTACCAAAAAACCAACCATAATGATATGTTCCTTGAAACATCATGTAAATATCTAAAGGTAAAACGGTGTATAAAAGTGATCCTGCGTATTGTATATTATACAAATTAGATATAGCTACATTCTTTCCTCTAATACCACTAATGCTACCACGTACAATCGTTGGATTTTCATTTTTTACTGATTGATTGTGCATAGATTCAGAATATTTATAAGAGAGATGATAATTGATTGGAGTTTGGTCAACTATAGGTGCTACTTCTTTACCATTGATTTTTACAATATTATCAAGAGGCAATTTGAATTCATAGTTACTTACATATCCAAACGCTCCATTTGTATAATTTTCAATTGCGTAAATATTACTATATCCATTACAGCTACCAACAAAACTTCCTCCACTTTTTAGCATGGTGATAGGAGGAGCATTAAATGAATGTTTGATTGTTTTAGGCATTGGTTTACCTGTTGCAATCCTATATTTGAATGTTGACTCTGATGAAGCTTTACTTTTAGCTGATGAAACATGTTCTGTATAGGCTTTAAAAGTAACTTTAATTGACTTAGAATTTAAGTGATTATCATAAGCTGTAACCCAACCTGTCATGAGTGGTGGACCTGGTATTTTTTTACAATGTGCAGTAAAAGTTGATTTACCATTAATATAAGTACCTGTTATCACATTTTCATCATCACAAGAATTATGATTAGAACTTTGAACTTGAAGATCTGAGTAAGCAGGAATATTCAATGTAATAGTTTTGCTTTTTGATTGATCATGCATTAAAAAAGCATTATTCCAAAGTGTAGTAAGAGATGAATAAGTTGGTGATACTCTCGAAGCTTTTATTGCTGTACCATTTTGTGAATACTTTGAATTTACCATTGATGTACTATCATCCAAATAGTTAGTAGGTGTTAGTGAAGTATTATCTTGTTTATGTCCGTTAATATATACTTTTTGTATATCTGTATTCATAAATCCTTCGTTGGTGTATTGAAAAACCATGTGTACCGCAGGTTCTGCTTCTGCCATATTGTTTGTTCTTATGCACCGTGGATTTGATTGATATATGTCTTTAGTCGTAATTGCTGTAGAAACAGTCTCCTTTGTGCTTGTGGCATGACTTACACACGTTTTAATTGTTGTATTTGTATCTTTGATTCGATTATAAGCTAAACACTTAGAAGTGCCTGAATAAAGCCTTTGAACTGGTGCAATAACAGTTTTTCCATCTGGGCAAATACCTCTAAATCCACTTAAAACTCCATTTGTGTAAACAGGATTATCAACACTACCATATGTTTTAACACATTTATATTCAGCTTGACATTGTTGGCTTGTAGTTACATCGTTTTTTAAGCATGTAGCAAGCTGTGAACATTGATTTGAATCAGGGCAAGTTTTAGGAAAAACTTTTACTTTTTCAAACTGTTTACATTGACTTTCAAGTGGTGGTGGCGGAGTACATTTATACATATGTATTTTAATGTTTTGTATAACTTTTACTCTTTCTCTTACACCATGTACCATAATATAACCATATTGGTAATTTTTAACACCTGAGAGAGTTATATCTTTAGAAGGTTCAGGAGTACAATGATCTTGTATGTAGCCATAACATTCATTGACTTTACAAACTGGTTTATTAATATCATACATACAACTTGGAGATTGTTTCATTGATTCATAACTTCTGCATGTTTCTTGGAAGCTTGCTCCTTGTTGATAAGCCTGTAATGCTTTTGGAGCAGGTACAGTACATACGATCCTTGTTAATGGATAATCAATTAAATATTTTGCATACGAAAAATTATAAGTATGTCCGTTAAATTTAAAAACATCTGGGTTAAATTTAGATTTAGGTATCTCCCACTCTCTTTGAATTTTCCACCACGGTAAACATACCTTAATTGGTCTTAGATAATTAGGAGAGTCAATCATAATAGGACAGTAAAATTTTTTATCTCCATTTGTTCTCGTCCAAAAATAATCTTGTGCGTTTGTTGAATGAACATAAGTATCTAAGTCATTTGCATTACAGGTAGTTGTTTTTGGAAGAAGGTTTGTATAACTTTGTTGAAATCGTTGACCATTTAGATATGGTTGCGTACAGCTAACTCTGTGATAACCAAGCCACATATTCTTAATACCAGTTTTATTAAAAGCATTATATACATAATACATTTGTGCAGCAGTATTTGGTGTATAAATATAACCATTATATTTTGCGACTAAAGCACGGCATTGTGTAAATGTCATTGGATTACGACTTATACCAAAAGTTTGATTACCATAAACCATTCTATCTGCAAAATCAAGATCAAATGTGGAGTTACTAGGCACATCTAAGTATTTACAATATTGATTGTTTATGTCATAGATACCATATCCAATTAATATTTTTTTATTTGCATATTTTGATAAATTTACATGTTTAACTGATTCAATTTTCATATTTCCAAAAGATGGAATATAATAACCATAAGGGGTGTTCGTTATCCTTGAACCTGTTGTTAAATGTACAGATGAACCTCTGGGTATTGCTTTTATTTGAGCGTAATTCTGACTTGTCGCTAAACATTGCGTAGATAAAATTGCACAAGTGAAAAAAACTATTGTACGCTTATAGTTTTGTAGCATCTGCCATCCTTTTCAATAGAGTTTACACACCCATATTTTTCACATTCGCCTTTTGTTCTATTATAAGTAGTTCCTTGCGGACATGTAATTTTTGCACAAGTGCCATTATTTTGCTGATAAACATCAGGTCTATTTGCACAACCTGATTTATTCCCACAATATGGCAAATAAGGCAAGTTGCTATCACATACATTGCCAGTACACACATTCGTTTTTTGAATAGCTGTACCATGACTTGCATTATATCCTTGAAGATAATTATTCATTGCATCAGGAAGATATACGCTACCATTAAAATTAGTAGGGCATTGATTATATTGGCATTCGTGATTAGAACATTTTAAGGGTGAACACACAAAATTTGTAGCTACTGTTGGACTTGAAATAACTTTTATACTAAATTTTTGTTGACTAAACGGTATTGCACTATTACTAGATACCACACAATTAAACTTATTACTCTCAAGAGATAAGCCCTTAATAATATCTTCTTGTTGTTGATTAGTGGCATAAGCAATGGCAAATGATGTGCCTTTTATTAAACTTTCACACTTAGCTTTACTGATTGTTCCATTATAAACAGCATACATGATTGATTTACTTTGTGTACTATTAGGTATTGCATTTTTAAGATAAGTAAAACCAGTAAAACCTTCTCTTAATAATTTTGCTTCATCAGGGCTTTTATAACTATATCCATTGTTTGAGTCTTGAGATGGAATCTTAGGCAAAATAGAGATATTACCAATATAACCTCTTATATATGGGTCCCAAAACTGAATTGCACCATTAACACTTTTGGCAGCGATTATATCACTCTTATTATATGGTTTATTATATTGTCCTACTTTAGCACTTAACGCACAATTAGAATCAATAACATTTGTAACATTAGCTTTGTTTATACATGAATATAAGCCTGATGAACTTTCAATTATAGAACTTGTAGCAGGACAGGAATATTGTGTAAAACCGTTACTATCTTTCTTACATGCTGTTTGCATATTTGTAGAACAACTATTTACTTGTGATGAGTAAGGCTTAAACAACTTACCAGATATACCGTTTATAATTAATTGTTGATTATTTATAGGATTAACTCTAATTTGCTTAATACCCAAGATGTCATTAACTTGACCAGTAAAAGTACATTCTCCGTTAGTGGTAAAACAGCTTTTTACTCCACGTGCATCTGTAAAACAAATATTATTACCAGAAGCATAAATATTTGTTAAACGGAATTTACATGGAATACTACTATTATTCGTACACATAGCATTGACAATTTTTCCATATTCATAAGATTTAAAATTTCCTGTAAAAGCACCTGTGATCATCGGTTTATATGTTGAAGTTTTAGCAGTACCGTGATTTGCGATATAACACATATTGCCTCGCCTTGCATCTGCTCCACAAGTTGCATAGACATCTTTAACATCTTTACACTTTGTAGCTAATTGTGTGTCTCCCTTTTTACAATATGGTTGACTATCGCACATGTAGTTTGTATCGTTTACATATTCTAAAGGGCTACATTGGTTATTTGCTAGACACTCTTGTTTAGTAGAACTATAGTAATAATTATTGTATCTACATGTTCTTATAGGTAATATTTCACATTTTCCTGATCCGTTAGTAATAGGACAATTTGAATTTATAGCACAATAGTTAGAACTACTATCTTTATACGCATATGGATCATTACATTGATTTTGACGTACACATTTATGTAGTGAGCTATTATAAACTTCTCCAAAATGGGAACACATATTGGAGTAAGATATTACACATTTGTTAATATTTTTATCAAAAACTAAAGGAGAGGCACAACCCATATCACAAATTTGAGCAGAGGATACACATTTATTTCCTTGAAGATACCAGGGACTTCCTTGTGAATTTAATCCTGTGCAATAATGTACTTGAACGGTTGTCCTGCATGCTCTTGAACCATATAACCCTGTTTTTGAATAACCACTTGGACATTTTGGCGGACGAGGTGATGCAACACAATAATAAGCAGCTCTTGGATATTTATAGTGAATACCATTACACCACCAAAGATAAAACTTACTTTTTTCTTGTGTTCTTAGATATGTTTCAACATAATCAGTACGTGGATAACCCCCACAACCTCCACGTATTTCGTACCAAGTTTTATTACTAAAAATTGCTTGATTTCGATAACCGTCCAATCTTTTTGCTTCGTTAGGAGAAGGTAGTTCACCCCCTTCATTTCTACAAGTATTATTCGCACTCCGAAAATCTGTTGAAGAATGTCCATGATCTATACATGTATTAATATTAGAGTCATAAGTAAATCCATTAGGGCATGAGGCAACCGCATTAGTATATTTAAAAACACCATGTAAAGGTGCATTTTTACTAATCTGTGTCGTTGTACAATTAAATAAATTAGCAAATAAAAAAGTTGAAAAAAATAATGACGATAAAAATACTATTTCTATTTTCTTCATGATAATACCTTTTTTAAAGAGTGTATAAACTGTATTTCTATTGCGGAATAT
>WFMP01000024.1 GCA_015489035.1 Candidatus Altimarinota bacterium | reverse complement strand
AGATGTGTATAAGAGACAGGTTTGAAAGAACATTTTGAAAATAAGGTTGTTGTCATTTATAATTGTTTTCCATCCAATTATTTAATTTTTCTTCGTATTTATTGTTTTTTGTTTTATCAAAATTTATAGATTTTTCAGTATTAGGTATGGTTTGCAAATTTATATCACTATTTTTTTCAATAAAATAGATTTTTTCTAACACAATTTTTAAGCTTTTTTTGATTATGTCCAAACTTTCGACAAATTTATCTTTACTATTAGTATTTAATTTTTGGAAATTATAACTTAATCTTCATTTATCTTGTGATACTAAGTATTTTATAATAGGATCTTCAATTTTAAATAGTATAACATTTTTTGGAACTTCTGTATTTAAAATAGGAGTTTCCCACACATTTTCTTCTCAATCTTTTTTGGGAAATTTGAATGTTTCTCATTTATTTATTTTTTCTCTTACTTTCTCAATTTTTCTTTTTTTTCATAATTTATCACTTACTGTAACTTGAACTCAGTTTTTTTTGATAAATAAGTCTATTCCATTTCATTCCCATTTTTCTTCATCAGCTTTAAATATATTTTTTTCATCTAAATATTCTATAAGTAAATATTCAAATGCAAGTCAAGGATTTTTGATTTCACTGATATTATCTAATATTTGGTAAATATTACTTTTTGAAGAGTAATCTTTTAATTTATTAAGCAAAAACAACAAATTATGTTGTGTGTCTATAACTTGTTGTTGAAATATTGATGGTTTGAATTTATATCATTCTTGTTCAAATAAAGGAAAATCTTTAAGTAAATCAGACATCATATTATTATTTTTTAGCTAAAAATCACATTTCATTAGTTCTTATTGTTCAGCTTACTCCCTTATACCAAGATCATATATTTTGTTCTTGTTCATTTAAATCTTTTGATGAAATAGTTATATTTCAAATTATTTTTTGGATAGTTTGTTTATCTAATTTTGTATCTTTATTAAATATTTCTTTTAATATCACTTTCATTCTTAATATCTATTATTATTAATTAATAGTAATTTAAATGGTACCTTAATCTGTTTATTTGACAATTTCTCATATAATATTAAAAACTTCTTTATCTTGAAAATAAACTTTACTTTTCAAATCCATAATTTTTTATCAAATAATTAAATATCGTAGTAATAAAAGTATATACTCGTATTGAATATATGATATTTTCAAATATATCTAGCTCAATATGATTTATATAAATTTAATAGTCATTTGTTTATTGTTGCTCATACTAGTTTTTTTATTTTAGAGTTATTCTCTTTAATATATTTTATTTGCTCTTGCTTTAATATTTTTGCATATCATTTTCATTTTTCTTTTTTAACTGTAAATAAAGTAGTTCATATTACATAGTTTCATATATTTATTCATAATTTATTTAACATATCTTCGTAGATGCTGTCTTTATTTACCATTTTTCAAAACGATACTATTTTATTTCATTTTTTTATGTATGAATATATAGGTTTATTATTTAAATTTTTGTATAATTGATTTCTTGCATATTCTTTTAAGATATCTAGCCATGCAATATTATCAGGTATTTTGCTTGAAATTTGTATGATATCTTTGAAGCTTATATTTTTAGGTTCATTTATAATCATCTTTATTTTATTCATCTAATTCTTTATAAAGTATATATTTAACTTTTTTTATTAATTTTAGCAATTTCTCATGATTTTTAATATTCATTTTTATTTTTTCTATTTCATTTTCATCTCTTGTTCTTAATGCAAGTGTAAGTTCTTTATTGTAATTATTTATAATTTCTTTTAATCTATTTCTTTCTCTTTCTAATCAAATTGTATTTCATTCTTTGTATAATTGTTTTATATATTTATGTGTTTTGCTCATTTTTTATAATATTTAGTTGTTAAATTTATTTTTTATATACTGTATTAAATACTCATAATCTTGAATCTGGTACAATTCAGTCTTTTGATTTTAGTGTCATATTTGGAGTAATTATTCAGTTTTTCCATAAACTATGTATTCTATAAGAAGGCCAACTATTATTTAGATCAGTTGTATTTTCTTTATGAAAGTTTAATTGATTTATATTTGCTCAGTTTTCTAAGAAAATTCTTTTTATAAGTCTGTCTAAGAAGAAAATTACTTTTTTAGTGTTTGATGAATTTTCAACTATTTTATCTTTCATATAATCTATATTGTATTCTCTAGCTATTTTTATAAATTTTTGGTGTATATTGAATGTTTTGAGTTCATTTTGTGATATTATTAATTTATCTACCTTAATTTTATAACCTTTTATTTGTTTTTCTAAATTTTTTCTGTTGTATTGACTATAAATGTTATTTTTTATTTTATAAATATTTAGTTTAATATCTTTTATTTCTTTTTCTAAAGTTTGGTATTGTTTGTTTAGATTT
>WFMP01000023.1 GCA_015489035.1 Candidatus Altimarinota bacterium | reverse complement strand
GAAAACTCTGGCAAGCCACTTGTCTATTTTTCTGGTGGTATTTCAGCAAACCTCTATAGACATAATAGTTTTGATAAACTCATTTTAAATTCAAAAACCTTCTACAGTCAAAACCTAAAATTATTTTTAGAAGCTGCAAAAGTGGACAAAGAAAATATCTTGATGCTCAGTTATGGAAGCAACCGGAAGTTAAATATAGTGTTAAATAACTTAGAAAATACCAATCTATTTTTAGAAAGATATAAATTAGGACAAAAAGATATCTATGACTTTGATAAATCAAGAGTTCAAGAATTAAAACAAATCGATTTTTCATTTCATAGTGATGAGTTGGATACAATCGATAAAATAAAAAGATTTAGAGATGCTTTGTTGAACTTTATTGAAGAGATAAACTATGAGTAGAAGCCTAATAATTCATCATGACAATGTAATATTTGATCTATTTGATAATGACATATATTTTGAATACGATACAGATGAAACAGTTGATTCTTATATAACAAAAGAGATAATAGCTGAACTTATAGAATATGACTTTGACATTATATTTATCAAAGACAATCTTTCAAATAACTATCTTGAACTTTTAGGGCTTCAAGTGGCATATCATATGCGACTCTCAATCGAGCTTGAAGATAAAAGATATGTACCTATTGTTATTTTAAGTGATGTAGATAGCTACACGCTCAATAATTTTGAACCAGCAGCACAGATACTTTTTAGCAAAAATCTATTCCTAATAAACAACACAAAAAATCAAATTGAAAAAATTAAAAGCAAACAGTTTTCAAACTTGACCAAAGAAGAGTATCAAACAAATTTTTTAAATAGAATAACCGTTAAACCACCAAAAGATTATTTAAGTCATCATGGTATAGCTAACGAATGGAGTATCTACAGATGGGCTGAGTTTTTAGGTGCAGATACAGATGATAGTATTAGAGCTAATAAAGAAAAAATTGAAACGATGCTCTATTTTAAATATTTAAAAGAGCTATATAGAAAAGCTGATGAGCAAACAGATAAAAAGATTCGTGCATTTAGCGATAAAACAAAAGGCAATATCTTGTTTATTGATGATGAATGGAGCAAAGGTTGGAGTGATATATTAGCCAAGATTTTTAAAGACAATGATGATATCAATTTTCAAACTTTTGAATATGGTTTTAAAGATAAAAGTATTTCTGGATTAATTGATGAAATAGACTATAAAAAAGAACAAATTCACAATGCTGATGTGGTTGTTTTAGATTTACGATTAATTGAACAAGATCACAATGAGAATACAAACATAGAAAACTATTCAGGCATAAAAATTCTTGAAAACATTCATGAAATCAATGCCGGTATTCAAGTTATTATGCTTACAGCTACCAGTAAAAGCACAATTTTAGAAAAACTGTATGAAAAAAGGATACTTGGCTATATCAAAAAAGAACATCCTGAAGATAACAGTATAGGTACTATTGACAATATAAATAAATTTATAGGCTTAGTTGAAAAAGGACTAAAAAATAAATATTTAAAAAATATATGGCAAACTCATAAAAAAATGAATTCAATATTGAATCAAGACCCATTTAGTCAATATATTTCAAGCTTAGAAAACTATGAATCATATCTATTGAACTTAAAAAAGGATATTGAATATATCTTTGACATTTTAAATTCATCAAAAGAAAATAAATTTAATTATGCATTGGTGTCTATGGCAACGTCACTTGAAAAGATAGTAAGCATATTTTTGCATGAACCAAGAAAAGGCGATGTATTATTATTTTGGGATAAGATGCCAACATACAGTCTTTATGATAGGAGTAGATTAGAGGATAAAATAACTAAAATCATAAATAAACGATTTGGAAATCAAGATGAAATTAAGTTAGAAGAATTAATTAAACACAGAAATGATTATATGCATTCAAATAAGAACTATAAAGCCGTTACGGCTGAAAAAATTATAGAATGGTTTAGTACACTATATCAAATAATTGATACAATCAATAATCCGTTGAATTATGTCCCATATGTAGATACAAAAAAAACTAAAAAACATCATAATTTCCATAAAAATAAGTAGCACAAAGTTGTGGCGATTGAGAACAACTTAAGAAATATTTCTTGATTAATTTATAATATATTTGAATATTAAATATCTATTGTATACCCATAATATCTCAAATCTATTATCCTACAACGGATAGACTTCTTATTAGATAAGAGCTAATTAGTGAATTTAAGTGCTTGCACTGACAATCAGCTTAAAGTAATAAACTGAAATTTTATAAAAACAAAATTTGTCAGAAGATGTACAATTACTTGATTTTATTGTGAATCAGATATAATGTAAAGATTAATTAGCTTCATTTATCTGACATTGTACTAAACGAGATACATATTAGAAAATATAGGATAAATTTATGATAGTAGATTCAGATAAAATACAATTTGCAGAAAACAAATATTTTAGCTGGTTAAAAAAGTATAGATTTGATATTATTTGGATGTTCATAACATTAGCAATTATTCTTTTAATCAATATTGCATATATGTATTCAAGAGATAAGACACTTAGTACAGTTGAAAAAAATGATTTTAAAGTTTTTAGTAAATTAATGTATGTAGCATTATTAAATACAAGAAAATTTATCAAAATTGCAGATGCTCTAACGATTCGGCCATACCACACAAAAAATAAGTCAAGACAAGCGTTGTTTCAAATCGCTATGATAACACCAAAAAAATGTGTTGAAAATGGAAAAAGTCCTAGAAATAAACCATTCTTATGCAAACTTTTTCCAAATCCCGATGCAATAGAAGATATTTTAAAAAAGACTAATACTACAATAAAAATTAAACAATCAGGCCAAATTATTACACGAGTGGAGTACTCAACAAAAGAATTAGGCCTATACGATCCTCGGTATAATGCGTATTTAATACAAAAAAGAAAAAATACTCATAAATGGATTATTGCAAAGAAAAGATATTACTATGGCGATTCTGCCTGGCAACATTTTTATTTTTTTATCACAAAAAGATATATCCAGACAACTAGTTTTAATAGTAAGTGGCGTCATACAAAATATAGTATATATGTTATTCTTCTTGCATCATTTTTTCTATGGTTATTTTTTAAATCCAGAGAGCGACAAAATTCTAAAAAATATAGAGAATTAATCAGTGAAGCCAATAATATTAAAGCTAAAATTATTAATGAAGAAAATGCGTATAATACATTAAAAGATAAGATTTACATACTAGAAGAAGACATACGATTAGAAGAATTAAAGCTCACTTCAGGATCTATGGATAGATCACAAAGTAAACTAGCTCTTGAAGGTATACGAAAAAAAACTGTTCGCCAAACTCAGCTACATGGAGCATCAATAAAACTAAAAGATGAAATTATTTCATTAGAAATGAGAAGTGAAATGTTGGAAGAATTGATGGATAAAAATAGAGTAAAATTAAATATTGATAAGAGAGATGCTGAATATCGTAAAATGACACTTGAAAGTAAAGCAGTTAAACAATTATGGCGGCATGAACCTACATGGTCTCGTAGAAAACAAATAGAAACAACAGTTTCATTAATTGAAAATAATCTTCCTTTTACATTAACACAAGCGTTCATTGCATTTGAACGACATATTGAGAATGAGGTGGAAAGGTTATTTGAGGGACAAGAACTCGAAGAAGTTTTAGATAAAACATTGATTAAAAAAATAAATATTATAAGTAAAGAAAAGAAGGTATCTCAAAATGAACAGAATCTTTATCATGAAATTAGAAAAGCTAGAAACAAATGGGTGCATGGTGCGATTTATCCAAGTAAAGAATTACTGGAAAAACTTTTATCTGTCCTTGAAAAAACTGATATGTCACCACCACTTTAGTTTTTTAGTATAACTTTTGAAATAATGGGTACAATAAAAAAAGCATTATAGGAGGTCAATATGGCTATCATCTTTCCAACACTTGATAATATTCAACGACTTAAACAAAAAGCTACAGAAGGTGAATGGTTTTTAATTAACTATCTTATTACCCATCTTCCAAATGAGGTTGAACTATATTTTCAACCATTTTTAAATGGTGATAGACCAGATATCATCCTCATGCGAAAAGGTCGAGGAGTCACTGTAATAGAAGTGAAAGATTGGAATTTATCATCCTATATTATTAATGCTAAAAATCAGTGGTCATTATCAACTGATGGAACAAAAATTAGATCACCATTTCAACAAGTGTATTACTATAAAGATCAACTTTTCAATATCCACATAGAAGGGTTACTTGAAAAGAAGTTGAAAAACAAAAAGTTTTATGGAAGAATCAAGCCTTATGTTTATTTTCATGGTGCAAGCAAACAAGATTTAGTCAAACTTGCTGAATTTGCAAAGCTACAAATCAAAAACGAAGAAAATAAATGTCATGAACAATTTAAACAAAACAACATTACTGAAACAAACTATGATAAATGCTTGGATTACTGGAAAAATCAAAAGAACAAAATAGATCGTGATTTCAAGCAAGTAATACTAATCAGTGATTATTCGAATAATATTTTCTTGCCACCAGAACAGAATAGTGAATTATTTACAGATGAAATATATAGAGAATTTCACAGAGTTTTGCAGCCTCCTAGTCATACAATTGAAGAGGGAAGAGATATTTCTTATACAAAAAAACAAATCAGATTGTCAACAAGTATAGTTGATGGCGCGATGAAAATTAAAGGTGTAGCTGGGTCAGGAAAAACAACTGTACTGGCAAAACGGGCGGTAAATGCATTTAAACGACATGGAGAAAGAGTTTTAATTTTAACATTTAACCTTACATTGCTGAATTACATACATGATAAAATAAGTGATGTAAGAGAAGGTTTTGGATGGAGCTACTTTTATATAGATAACTATCACGCTTTTTTGAAAACTGCTATAAAAAATACAAATAAAGAAAATTTCTCATTCTCTGATTATGATAATGAAAATATTTTAGATGGCTTTGAGCATGAATTACTAAAATATGACACTATTTTAATAGATGAAGTACAGGATTATAAAACTGTATGGATTAAGATAATTAAAAAATATTTTTTAGCTAAAGATGGTGAGATTGTTCTTTTTGGAGATGAAAAACAAAATATATATAACAGAGAGCTTGAAAAAGATACAAAAAGGATAAAGACCCCTAATGGTTTTGGAAGATGGGAAGAGTTAAAAACATCTATAAGATTTCAAGGTGATGGCGGTAGAGTTTTACAGTTAGCAAAAAAATTTCAAAAGGCATTTTTTAGAGGAAAATATGAGGTTGATGAAAACGAAAAGTTACCTACACAAAACTTTTTGGATATAGGCTTATTTAATGTAAAAGACCTGACTCATGATATAAAAGATAATCTTTATTATAAAATAGCAGAAGATATTCATAAGAAGATTAAAGAATATGGTATCCATCCAGATGATGTAGTAATCTTATCATCAAAAATCTTTGCTGTAAGAAATGTTGAATATTATTTGAGGAAAAATTTTAAACAAAAATGTAAAACGACATTTGAGACAGAAGAAATGTACCGCAAAATTGTAAAGCAAGAAGATATCGTGAATCCTTATGATGAAGAAGAAAATAATGAGCTCAAGCAAATTAGAAGAAACAAAAAAAGACATTTTTATTTTCATAGTGGAGAAACCAAATTATCTACAATTCACAGCTTTAAAGGTGCAGAATCTCAAACAGTATTTTTAATCACGGCTGGTTATCCACATGAAGATGAAGAACATATATATACAGCAATTACACGATGCAAATTTAATCTTCAAGTTTATTTAACTACAACTAATAGCCAATTCAACGAATTTTTTTTAAATGAGCTTAATTTAGATACAGAAGAAGATGAAACAAATACAATGGATATTTTAAAAACTGCTGTATCAGAGATGAAAAAAATAAACTTTTTTTATGAAATACATGGTAAAAAAACAATGCTATCTAATGTAAAACCATATAAAATTTTATTTATGAATGATAACTACTATTTAGCATGCGAAGTAGATAATGAATATAAGTTTTCAATGTTTAGAATTAGCAAAATTTCAAATATTACATTGACTGATAGTAAATTTTATTACAATATTGACATTCAAAACTTTGTTAGCGATATTCAAACCCCTTTTTCTAGATATACCGAAAATTACAAAGAATCTATGATAAAAATTCTTGTAGAAGTTGATGAAAAAAAAGCCCACTTTTTTGAAACAAAAAAATTTCTTCCATCCCAAAAGATTGAAGAAAAACTCAGTAATGGAAATCTACTCATCTCTTTTCAAGTGACTCAAGAATTGGAGATTGAAGATCTAATCAAAAAATGGCTTCCAAATTTGAAAGTAATTGAGCCACTTAGTTTAGATGAAAAAATAAAATCCGATATCCAAAAATACTTATATAATTAATATAAAGATGTTTGTTTAGTCAAAAGATTTTTATACTAAAACTCAAAAACACCTTGCTTGGCTGTAGTACGATATACAGTGTTTTTAAAACATTCTGGAGTTTTCATTGCTTTATCTAATAATCCCAAGTTTATGAGAGAAACTAAAATTGCACATGTTCTTGCCTGACAGTTTATGGACTTTTTCGGATTAAACTCTATGTCGCTAAAAGCATCATATCGTGTAAGATTTTCTTTTATATACTCCATGTGAGGGAGCAGTGCTTTAATGTATATCCAATCGTAAAAAGCACTTTTTGGTTCAAGTTCCCAAGTAACTCCCTCAAATTCAAAATATTGCAAGCCTCCAGAAGTTTTTATCCTTTCATCTCTTTTTGCACTAAGGGAATCTTTTCTATATATATCATGATAAGGACCTCCATTCTCAAATACTTTACTTCCTTGAAAAGCTGACTCTATACTAATAGTTCCATAATCATTAGTCTCCAACATCAAATTGAATGCACTTAGTCTATGCCCAAGCTTTTCACTTGATTTTGTAGATACTTCAAGTACATTTTGAAAACCTTCTTTTGTGGCACTTTCATGCAAAGAAGTAATACATTTAGATTTTTGAGACACTGCGAAACCGTTATAATATTTAAAATCTATTTCTATTTCTTTAAATAATTCATTTTTATCATTTATTGGCACAAATATAGGTCTCTTAGCCACGATAAATTCCTACAATGTCTTGAATATTAATTTTATTTTGAATCATAATTTCTCCATATTTGGCTTCTTTTCTTCTTTGTTGAATTTGAGGGTTACTCCAATCTGTTCTACTCCATAAAACATCTAAATCAATATATTTTGCAAGGTCATTAATATTACCATAAAGTTTTGCTCCACTTTTGTTAGCAACTTGCTTTGAAAAGATACTTCTATTTTTAAACAATACAGAAGCATCTATTTCTAACCAAACTGGGTTTGGAATTTCTCCACTTTTTGTTTTTACATATTGCATAGGATGCTCTTTAATAAAGCTAAGGTGCACAAACTGATCTAAGCCTTTAGATACATCTAAATTATGACTTAATTCATTTGCACCATAACAAGCAACATCTATCCTACTGTTTATAATATTACGAAGTGATAAAACCCCGTGTTTTTTAATAGATTCAAGATTGCTTAAATCTGTAAAGTGCCAAATCGAATTGATTCCATAGTGTTGCAGTATCGCTTTAATGTTCATCATAACTTCCTTGTGCATTTATGCAAGAATTATAATTAGATTAATGGACATATAATGTCTATTTATTATAAATTGTAGAAGAAGTTAATTTAGTAGCTTATAGGTGAAATATTGGGATTTTTTCACAAAAGCCAAAATAAGACAAATCATATAAAATTCAATTATTAAACGATGCTGTAGAATAATTTATTAAGAGACAATATATGTCTATTTTTTTCAGTAAAGTTTGGATATAGTTTTTAATAGAAGAAGGGAGTAATATGTTTAATAAAATCATATTAGTGGGAAACCTAACCAGAGATATAGAAATCAGATATACACAAGCTGGGATGGCTATTGCAAAAAGTGCCATTGCTACAAGCCGAAAGTTTAAATCAAATACAGGTGAACAAAAGGAGGAGGTCTGTTTTGTGGATATTACTTTTTTTGGTAGAAGTGGAGAAGTGGCAAATCAGTATTTGCATAAGGGTTCTAAAATACTTGTAGAGGATAGATTGCAGTTTGAACAGTGGAATGATCAAAACGGTCAAAAACGCTCTAAACACAGTGTAATTGTAGAGACAATGCAGATGTTAGATAGTAAGGGAAGCCAAACTGTCGCACAACAAAACAGTGCTGAAAATATGCAGACACAACAACAAAGTCAGACTTATGCACAACAAGAGCACGCTCAAACTCAACCAGAAACATATCAGACTACTGCTTCAAGCACTAATGCTGTTACAGATGAAAAAATTATGAATGAGATAGATGAGCTGGACAATCCATTTCCATTTTGATTAGGAATAAAATTTTTAATGTAGGCTATAGTATTCTTTGATGAGAAAGAGAGTATAAATAAAGAATGTATATTGCTGAGAAAAGATTGAATTGTATCAGTTGTTAAAATAGCTAAAAAG
>WFMP01000022.1 GCA_015489035.1 Candidatus Altimarinota bacterium | reverse complement strand
ATTTTTACTATTTTTTAAATAAATAAGATCATTATCATAATAAAATGCAATTTGTTCTTTTTTTATACCTTTCATACCATTTTGTAAAAATTTATTTAATAGCTTGTTTGATAATTTAGAGTCATTAAAAGATCTATTTAATTCATTAATAATATCATTTTCTTCTTGTAATTTTTTTGTTGGGTGTTTCTCTAGATATAACCCATTAGTAGCACTTTGTAATGATTTATCATATTTAACAAGCAAAGGAGTAATATATAAATCATTATCATGATTTTTTTGTATATATATTAAAGTATCATCTTTTTGCAGATTACCATCAAATAGATACTGTAATCCAGCTAAAATACTTTTTGGAATATTCCTACTATTTGGAAAATAGCTATTTATAGTTTTTTTAACAGATGAAAACTCAAAAATATTTACATAATCTGGAATAATATAATTAAGCTGCTTGCCTTTGAAATATTTCTCAAAATTCTCTAAAAAGATTCTTAACATATTCGTATCATAACTCTTTAATATTTCAGGTAATGTATAGATTCCATGATTAAGATCTATAACTTTTGTATTATTAGCATTAACAATTGTGCCTTCAATATTTTGAAGCAAAGTAATAGGAAAATTGATAATTTGCATGTCAATTTTTGCAATAGGAAATAATCTAAATAAATCTATGAACACTTTATTAGTATTTTTTGTATCAATATAAAAGGTTCTATTTTTTATATCCTGAATTTTAAGTTGGTTTTCAATTATCCAGTTAGCAAATTTTCTTACTGATTTAAAAGAGATTTTTTTCTTTAAAGCATTTTCTTTAATTTGTGATATATAGTTTTCCAAATCTATTTTTATAAGACTGTTATTGATATTAATATTAAAGTTCTTTAGATTATTATCATCTAAAACATTAGGTAAAATTTTTGCTTCAGTCGTAAAAAATTGTAATTGTGTCAATACTTCAAATTTAATAATAGTTTTTAATTGTTGAATATAAGAAGTAGAGTAAAATTCTACTTTCTCGTCTAACCTATTTAGCCATTTATAACTCTTAAATATTTTACTATAATGAGGATGATGTAATAGTATATTATTATAAACAATATTCCCGTATTCATTTATGCTTTTAGCATCATCACTTCTCAGCCATTGTCTAATCTTGTTTATTAAGTAATCATTACTCTGAATTTGTTCTCTTTTTTCTTCTACTAGAACAAGTTTTTTTAGAAATATTTTAAAAATACGATTTTCATAAGTATCTACATTTTTGTATCGTTTAACAGCTTTTATTTTATTATTTTTCAACTTCTCTTTTATAGTTCGACCATTTTGACGACTAAGCCATAAAATAGTTTTTTTATCAAACTCTTTAGCTTGAGATATAGGAACAATTTTATGTTCTCTTTTGACCTCTCTGTTAATATTATTTATGAGATGGAGTATACTATCTTTTGTATATTCGAGTATATAATATACATCATCATAAAAAATATCTTTTTCATAATCAAATGAATTGATATTTTCTAAAAATGTAAAAAGGTCAATATCTTCAAAACTTCCTATACTTTTATCAAAGATAGAGTTCTTATTTAACCAACTCATAATGAAAAGAATATCTCTATTTTCTTCATCATATAATTTCAAAAATTCCATACTAATCTTCTTTTAGGTAATTCGCACTATTCCATATAAATTGTCCATAAGGATTATCCATTGATAATTCAAAATCTTCTGTTATAGCAAAATCTTCCTGATTTAGAATCTCTTTTATACTCATGAGTGCATCTTTTTCTTTACCATGCACTTCTATACCTCTAAGTTTTGGCATTATCTTCTGAACTAACTGATCTTCAAAAGCTAATTTAATATTTTTTATAAATTCATCTTCATTATCAAGATTATTTCTAACTGATGGATGATTACTGATGTAATATTCCATAGATTGCCAAACTCTATGCCCTATTGCTCTTCCTGTTGGTGCTAAGTACTCATTTATATTATTAGAAATTTCTTTGTATTTTTGTATAGCTTCGCTTCTCTCACCTGTAAAGAGAGATTCTTTTTGTATCCATTTATTCCATGTGTCTCTATGTAAATACTCAAACGGTTTAATATCTTCAAGTGATTTCAATTTTGCTCTACTTCTGAGTTCTGTTGGTCTTGGAAAATTGATAGAGAATGCTCTATCTAAAACCTTATCTGAAAGTGATTTTGTAGTTTCATCTTCGTTCATAGTTCCTATCCATAACATATTTCGATCCAATGGTAATTTATGTATAAGGGCTGTTCCTAATTGAATATCAATATTGATATCGCCCTCTTTACTTCCCCTTCTTTGCTCAAATTTACTTAAAAACTCTGCAAAATAAAGCTCAATATGAGCTAGATTCATCTCATCTAAAAGTATCATATTCATACTCTCTTTTAAACCAAATGAAGATTCTTTTTTGCTCAAAGAAGTTTGTATTAAAAATTTTAATATATTTGTGGAATCAAATTTTCTATCTATAGTATTGTAATAACCAATCATAGAAGCAGGAGAGTCCCATGTAGGCTGAACTGCTTCAGCTAAAAAGTTAAATCCTCCAAAATGAGAATAGAGTTTTGGAAGTTCAGACTTACCTGTTCCACTCACTCCAGATAGAACTGTTAAAGGAGAAAACTCTGCACTTTTGAGTGCTGTGTGAAATGCATTAAGTAGTCTTCTTGGATATTCTACACCATATTCTTTCATATTAGCTTGAATTGAATCTAAATATTTTATCTCATCTAGTGTACTAATCTGAGAATTTAATTGAATCTTTTTATATGGTTTTTCTTTAATATCTTTAATTCTTTCTTCTATTTCCGTTCCATCAGAATAAATAGACTGTAATCTGTCGTTTAAGTCTTTATTCTCTCCTTGTAAAAATTCTATATGATTTTTCTGTGAATTTTCTTTTTCTTTTAAAATCTCATTATCACTTCGTAATCGTTCTGTATCT
>WFMP01000021.1 GCA_015489035.1 Candidatus Altimarinota bacterium | reverse complement strand
TTCATAGATCGTAATAAAAAAGAGATTTATTTAAAAAATAATACATATATGCCTTTAACTTTAATTAGATATATTTCTAAGTATATTTACAAATTAACAACTTATAGTATAAAGCTAGAAAACAAATAATGAATAAAAATTACTTACATATATACATAAGCATTGTATTCTTTTCTATACTGTGGTGTATAGCTCCTTTACTAAATATAAACAGTTTTAACCTTGTAAAAATTGCTACAACAATATACCTACTTACTAGCACATCATATTTATTTATTGTGAAAAATAGCAAATATGATTTATCTTACATAACAAAAACTATTCTCTTTATATTTCTCTATACTACCTTAGAAACTATGAATACAAATATAGAAAAATATCCTTTTAGTATGTGGCAACAACTCTTTATATCAACAACATATCTACTATTAATATTCTATTATCTTGCCGTAAAAAATAGTTTTAAAGATAAGTTAAAAGTCTATTTTATAGCTATATTTCATGTATCAATTATTTTTGAAGTATTTATTATATTATACATGATATTTTCTTCATTAAATAACTCACTTACAATATTATTTAATAATATACGCATATATAATCAAATACAAATTATCTTAATACCTAGTTTGATTATTATGCTTTCTTTTGTTAAAAATATAAGATTAAAACTACTTCTATATAATGCGATTATTTTTAATTTCTTAATACTTTTATTTACTGGTGCAAGAGGTGTTACATTTACATTAGTTATTGTTTTTATAGCATTTATTATTAAAAATAGAGGTAAGCATAGCAAGAAAATAGCTTTACAGATTTTTATATCTTCATGTATATCTATCACAATATATACGCTATTAACATATACCTCTTTCCTTAATAATAGCAATTTAAAACACTTTGATATGCTACTAAATCCTGATGGTAGATTATTTATCTATAAGACAGAATTAAAGATGCTATTAAATGCAAATTATCTGTTTAAATCAATTGGGTTTAGCCCTCATAAACTATTTTATTTCGGACATTTTCACCCACATGATTTATTGTTGTATATTGCAAATGGCGGAGGTATATTCCTGTTTATATTTGCATCTATAGCACTATTTACTATAATAGTTACTGCATATAAATATTTCAGTTTTAAGACTATTATTTTGTTCGCTTTTATACTGTACTCTATGTTCAGCGGAACATATATTAATCCTCTTGCTCAATTTTACTTTACTATATTCTTAGCCATTTTCTATTCAACACATAAGCACGTTTATACTATCAGTAGATCAACAATAATGATAATGACTAGCCTACTGATTACAACTATTTTATTAAATATAGTTGCCCTTGATAATAACGTAAGATACGCATTAATTCATACTAAAATTCAAAAAAGGAGGTATTTAAAATACGGAGAAGGTATATTTATCATGAACGTAAAACTCTTAAAATGATAAAATTTTTAATGTTTTTTTTGATATAATTATGTCAATGTTAATTCAAAAACATTATAAAGCACTTGTTGTTTCTTAGAAAAGGAACTGTAATATAAAATCCAATCAAAGGTATAAAAATGGAAGACACAAAAACAAAAACTCCAGATAAAGTTGACGTTATAGTTGAAAAAATACAAACAATGAAAAAAGGCTTGATAGATGAAATCTCAAACCTTGATGAACAAGTTAATAAATATGAATCGTTAAATATTTTAACTAAAATTAGAAATCCAATCAAAAATGTATTTTTCAATAGGCAAAAAGTAGCTGAAAGAGGTACAAATGTTACTGTTGTTATTGCACAAAGTAAGTTAGCTAAAAATCTAGCTTTTTCTGCTGATAATGTAGAAGATGTACTTACAACGCTTACAAATAACGCAATGTCATTTTCTCAAAATCTCAACTTTGAAGAAGGTATGGAAGCGTATGAGAGACTAATGAACATCTCAAAAGAGATCAATGTGTTATCTGAAAAATTAACAACATTGATTATAGAGCAAATTGAAATGGGCAACGCATCGAAGTTTGTACAATCTAAGTATTATACAAAACAAGCTTTTGAATCACAAGAGGAAATATTTGATCTCTTTAGAAAAGAGAAATTAACATATAATGAGATTCTTGAAAAGTACAAATTACAACGAATTGACATTGTGAAAGATATAATCTCTGAACAAATGAAGCTGTTCCTTGCTGATAACCTTGATAATGTCATTAAAAAAATAGAGCAAGAGATAAAAGTACAAGATATTGCTGATGAGCTATTAATAGATACAAATAGACTTGTTATTTTCTTACGTGCAAATAATGTAAAAATTCCAACTGAACTGCTCCCTGTAAAGAATGAAAATAAAGCTAAAAATGTTGCTACACCACAAGCAAATAAAGCACCTGATAAAGCTGATAAAGCTGATAAAGCTGATAAAGCACCTGATAAAGCACCTGATAAAGCAGCAGCAAAACCTAAACAAAGCTAACACCTCTAACACCTCTCACAAAGGGGTGTATTTACTAAAAAAGTGAAAATGATGAATAAAAAAATAGCAACATTACTACTTATAATAAGCACTTCTTTATTTGCAAATAGCTTTGCAATAGCTTTAAAAGAGTATAAACAACATAACTATAAAAAAGCAATAGAGCTATATAAACAAGCTTCATACGCAAATAATTATAAAGCTGAAGAAAACTTAGCATATATGTATGAGATGGGTATAGGAGTGCAAACAAACTATACAAAAGCCTTGAAATATTATAAAAAAGCGTATAAAGACGGTAGCTATTTAGCACCGTATAATATCGGTATAATGTATTATTTAGGTCAAGGTGTACCTATAAATAAAAAGCTTACAGTAAACTGGTGGAAAATATCTGCTGAAAAGGGATGTCAAGAAGCTACAC
>WFMP01000020.1 GCA_015489035.1 Candidatus Altimarinota bacterium | reverse complement strand
CGCCTAAAAGACACATCTGCTATTTTTTATCTCTCAAATGAGGGCATTGTCGATTTTGCAAAACTCATAGTTAATTTTAAGCTTTTTGTCTCTACGTCAACTGGTACATATCATTTAGCTTCTCTTGTCGGTACTGCGACTATGACTTTTTTTGCAGACTCTTTATTTGCCAGTGCCGCACGTTGGAGGGCTGTAGGAGATGAAGCCTTGCAAAAACATTATATGCTCCCACAAGATAAGACAAATCGTAAAATAATTTTAAAAAGCGTGAAAAAAGAACTTTCTACTTTTTAAGCTCTTCATTTAACTCATAGAGTTTAATGTATTTGTAAAAATTCGTAACCATATGTGAGTAGGCAATGACTAGTCCTACATAACCGTCTAAAAACCCTTGCTTAAAAAAATATGTCTTGATAAAAGAATAGACTCCGTTGAAAAAGGCTTTTGTCGGAGATGAAGATTTCTTGCCTGCATTGTTCTTTGCAAAAAGTGTTGAGTATGTGTTGGCTTTGTTGACAAACTGCTCAATACTTTGGTAGCTGTAATGTAGTACATTTCCCTCTAAAAGTTCTATTTTTAAACTCTTGGTAATAATATCTTCATGCACGTCATTGTCGTTGTAGCGGGTAATGTTTTTGTTGTAAAGGCGTTTGATTTTTTGATTGTTCCAACCGCAATATTTTACTTCGATATTTTTATAAAATGCTCTAAAGTTAAGTATATACACTGTATGCTCATCAAGTTTTTTTGTTTGTAAAGTTTGCAAAAGTTTAGCATCAACAACTTCATCGCTGTCTACTATAAGTATCCAATTGTTTTTTGCAAAATTTGCAGCTCTGTTTTTACTCCATCCAAAGCCTTTAAACTCGCCTTGAATTAAGTTTACATTAGAAAATGTTTTGGCTATTTGTATGGTGTTATCATTTGAACCATTATCATAAACAACAACATCTTCAAATATTTCGAGTGCTTTTAAAGTGTTATAAATAGTAGATTCATTGTTTTTTGCTAGAACTACTGCGGAAATATTTGTTATACTCATCTGTTTCCGACCAAGCTTTTTATAAAAGTTTTGAATTTGAATCTTAACATATTTTTGAAACTAAAGATTTCATTAGGAGATTGTAAAAAATCACCATCAATTCGGTATATTACGCCATTAATTCCTCTAAAATCTTTATTTACTCCATTTCCAATTCTAAAAGAATATTTATAATGCTTCATCGTTTCATCAAGCACTTTTTGATTATATTTACCAAAAGGATAAACAAAACCTTCAACTTTTGTATTTAGTTTTTGTTCTATCATTTCTTTTGATTTGAGTAACTCTTGCGTTAAACTGGTATCATCTTCAAGTAGATTTTTATGAGAGTAAGAGTGAGAAATAATTTGTACTATTCCGCTGTTACTCATCTCTTTGAGCTCTTTATAGGTACAAAAAGTTGCATTTTTATACTTTTTAAATAAATCATTATGCTCATAATTAAGTCTTGATGCATCATCCTTAGCTGTATCATCAAGTATATATTTTGGAGTAACTGCTAAAAGTGCTTTGAGATTATACTTTTTTAAAAGTGGGTAAATGAATTTATAAAAATCAAAATATCCATCGTCAAAAACAAGACAAATTGCTTTTTTAGGAAGTTTTTCAAATGTAGGAAAAAGTGTAGTGAAATTTTTACTGATATATTCTAAATGCTGCTCAAATATATTTAATTCATTGCTGCATCTGTCACTACCGACATGATGGTACATCATACTAATCAACAACTTCTATGCCTTTGAGTCTTTTTTTCATATTTATTTTTCTTTTTAAAGCATGTGAATATTTGAGTGCTATATTGACACATTTTTCTTTATCTTCATGGATAAGCTCTGCATACTCTTTGACAATGGTCTTTAAGTCTTCATCAAGCAGCCAAAGTTTTGCAAAGTTTTTAAGTCTCTCATCTAAACAAAGCTCTTTGAATTTCATTCTGTTGATATCTACAATTTTGAAAGTATAATTGGTTTCATCTCTTTTAATGAGGATATTCCCCGGAGAGTAGTCATTGTGATAAATATTATGTTCATGTAATTCATATGTAAATTTTGCAAATTCACGAAAAATATTTTCTCTATTAACTAATTTTATATTTGTAATAGGCTCTTTTATAGTAAAATCAAAATCAAATTTTTCGCTAATGAAATAGCTCTCTTTTAAAAGCCCGGTGCTATAAAACTCTATGTATCCTATGGGTTTTGGAGTGAATTGTAAAATTTTTAATGAATTTTCGTACGACTTTTTAGCTTTTGTATCTCTAAAAAAAGAATAAATAAATCTGTTGAATAGATGTGGGATTTTAAAAGATTTTACAACAAGGTCCAGTTCTGCATAGTGCAGGATTTTAAGCTCATTTCTTGCTTTATGGATAGTAATGTTGTTTTTAGAGAAAAATTCTTGAATGTTAAGAAGAAAATCTGTGAATTTATCTGCATAGTCCGCATTAATTTTATATTTTTTCATAATCATGATTATAACGCAATTGCTATTTTTTTTAAAGAAAAAGATGTTACTATACGTGAAACTTCAAAAGGTCGATAAAAGTTGAAAAATATTTTAGAGCTGTGCTTGTCCCCAGATACCGGCGGATTAGAACTTTATATGGTCAGGGCTTCACATTTCTTGCACGATAAAGCCAATGTACTAAGTGTCATAAATGAAGTTGGAAAACTTGAGCAGTATTATGAGGGCACTGATTATAAATATAAAAAGATTAAAAGATATCCTATTTTTCTATCTTTTTTATCTGCAAAAAAACTGGCACATATCATAGATGAAAATAAAATAGATGTTGTGCATCTTCATTGGACAAAAGATATTCCCATTGCGGTACTTGCAAAAAAGCTCTCTGCATGTAAACCAAAGCTGGTGCAAACAAGAAATATGATGATGACAAGATTTAAAGATGATTTTTATCATAAATGGCTTTATAAAAATATGGATATGATGCTCGCTGTGACCCATCAGGTAAAAGAGCAGATAGAGAGATTTGTTCCAAGAGAGATTTGTCCAAAAGTAGAGATGCTTTATATGGGTGCGGATTTTCCCAAGATGATTGATGAGGATGAAAAACAAAAACTTCGCAAAAAGTATGCTTTAAAAGAGAATCTCTTTACCATAGGCATAGTCGGGCGTATTGAAGAGGCGAAAGGACAGTATTTAGTTAT
>WFMP01000019.1 GCA_015489035.1 Candidatus Altimarinota bacterium | reverse complement strand
CCAGCTTGAACATTTAAAGAAATTGCATTAAATTTGGATGAATGAGATTTTGAATCTGATATAGCTTGAGTTGCTGAGGGAATGTGGACTTGAGTCACACAAAAATTAGATTGAATAGGTGATTTAATTGTTGAATCTAAAAATAGAACTATAGATGATGATAATAAAGATACAAATACAGTTTATACTTTTGTACTAAAAAAATATATGAATTGGATGTGAAGACTTTATAAATGAGATAATGAATTGTCTTTGATAAATGCATTGTTAAGTTGAAACAAAGAAAAATTAGATAAAACTATTATTCAAGAATCAAGAAGTACATATTGATACAATGATAATTTGCCAATCGAAATGGTTGAGGGATTAAATAAATTTGTAGAGGTTTTATCAAAAAGACCTAAAAATATAAGAAAAGTTTTAAATGATGTATTTGGAGAAAATAAAGTTGAAAGAGCAGTACAAGAAAATTAGGAAAATATAAATTTACTTACAAAAAGCCCCGGACTCTTTAAATTTAAGTCGGGACTTTTTTTATTTTTCAAAATTTGTCATATCAGAACAAAATGTAACATGTTTTTTACTTCAGTTAAAATACATTACATCTACACAAAAGTTTTTTTCTTCAAATACTCCACTTCAACAATTTGAATCATCTCATTTTGTACAATTCATGAAATGTCAATTATTTTTATCTAATAGGTATCATCATCTTACTTGTCTGAAATATAATTCAGGAGAAAAATAATTTGCTGGCCTTGAAGTAGCTCCATGACAAGTATTTATAAGTCAATTATTAGGATCCTTACATAAAAGATAGTTCCAATCATTACTTACTAATGGTCAGTTTAATTTTAGAGGAGTAGATTCTCAACTTAAATAAAAATATTGCTGAGCTCATGTAATATCTAAAACATAACTTCAAGATCAAAACCAAGGATCATTTTGACAACCATTATTTCAGTTATCTACTAGTGGATTTATCTTTAACCAACATTGATCTTTTTTACCTCACCATCTTTGCCAGTTTGTGTTTCTTATTGTAAAAACTCATTCCATTCATCATCTCGCAAAATTTATAGCTACTAATTTAGATTTAATATTTGATAAAAAATAATAAGATCTTCAGACAGTTTGGAAAACTCATACTAATCATACTCATAATATCATAATAACTATTAAAAGCTCTATAATTGTAAATCATTTTTTGTTTATCATGTTTTATATTAATTTACATAAAATATGTTTTAAATCATTCTTTTCTAGTTTCTAACACCTTTTGACTTGCCTTATATCATGAACTACAAGTAAAAGTATATTCTTTCTCTTTATTAAGTGTAGGTATTTTTGAAATATTTTCAATATCTATTATTTCACCTTTTGGTGTTTTAACTTTGTATTGTAGTATGTTTAAGTTTTGTATTTTATTAATGTTTATAATTTCTCATAATATTTCATCTAAATTAAAATTTAAACTATTATATAATCATAATATTTTTTTAATATTTTTAATTTTACTATCAGAATGTTCTTCTAAAGAGCAAGTTTCTTGTATTTTTGTAGATAAATTGAAAGTTCATATTTTATTTGCTATTTCTATGATTTCTATTTTATCATAACAAATCAAAGGTCTTATATTCAATTGATTATTTATTTTATCAAGTAATTCCATATTTGTCATAGTTTGTGTAGAAACTTGTCATAGATTTTCTCCATTTATTATGCTATTTACTTTTAATTTTTTAGCAAATTTGTCTGATATTTTATATAAAAATATTTTAAAGATAATTTGTCTGTATCCATTTTCAATATTTTCTTTGATCTGTTTTATGTATTTAGATAAGTCTAAACTAAAGAATTTTCACTTAATAGAATATTTTTCTCATAAAAAAGAATATATTTCGAAAACTTGAGATAATAACAAATCACTTCAAGGAATATTCAAAAATAAGAAATCTTGTTTAATTCATCTTTTTGCTGCTAAATATGTAGCAACAGGGGAGTCTATTCCTCCAGAAAATAAATTTAAGGCTTTTCATTCTATTCAATAAGGTAATCATCAAATTCCATTGTAAGAATCTTGATTTGTCCATATCCAAACTTTATCATTTAATATCCTTATATTTATATTTAAGTCAAAATTTTTGTATGATGCTTGTTTATCAAAATTATCACACACATATTTTCATAATTCCATTTGTATATCCATACTATTCATAGGAAATTTTTTATTTTCTCTTTTACAACTTATTCTGAATGTGTTAAAATCATATAAAGGAATAATTCTATCTATCAATTTATACAGACTATCCAAGTTGTTTTCAATATCTTCTACAAATCTTATAACTTCTATTTTTTGTATTCAAAAAGTGTTGAGTAAAATATTTAACTCATTTTCTTTTCATTCTCAATGTACTAGTAAATAAGCATTTCTATTCTCAATTCTAGAAAATCATTTTCCTTTTAATTGATTTTGAAATAATTGAACAAATCTTTTTCTAGTAGTTTTACTTTTCAAAAAAGTTTCTCCAAATTTTAGAAAATATAACACTTTATTTGTAGAGTTAGTAATTAAATTTATTTTATAATTTTAAGAAAATATATCTGTCCTTTTAATATAAGAAATAGTCATTTTTTATTATATCAAATAAAGTGTGCATTCGGTATATTTATTAATTTTTTTGTAGAAATACTGTCAGTATATAATAAATCTCAGTTATTCGTATATATAAAATTTATATTATCCCATTTGAATCAATATTTTATGGATATACTATTTATATCTCTAAGGTTTAAATTTGTAAAAAAAGATATTTTTGAAGGATATAATCTAATAGCTTTTTTACTAATATATATAATATCACTAAATTTATTTTTAGTATTACATATAAATTTTTTGTAATCTCATATTTGAATATAATTACACTTATTTTTATTTAATCCAAAAATAGTAATGTTATTGTTGGT
>WFMP01000018.1 GCA_015489035.1 Candidatus Altimarinota bacterium | reverse complement strand
GACTTTAATTATTTTTTTATTATACAATTTACATTTATATATTAAAATATAATAATTATGAAATTAGTAGAAAATGTAAGAAATAATTTAGTTAATTTTGAAAATCAAGATCCTAAAATAAAAAGATTATTAACTTTTATAATGGATGCAAATATAGAAAAATATAATCAATATCCTAGTGATCTAGATGGATTTTCTAATTTAAAGAAAAATATTTGGAGTGATATCACAGAAAAAATGTCCTTTTTGTATGAGAAAAAAGATAAAAATTTTGTAGATTCATTTAAAAGTGGTAGATTTAATGCTTTATCTACAGAAAATAAAAATGAGAGAAAACAATTTTTAGATTTAATGATCTTAAGAAATAGGATTTATGAACAAATTTTGTTATGACTTTTGGAAAATTGAAATTTTAATAAATTATTAAATGAAACTGAAATCAATGATTTGATAGTTTTTATAAAATCAAATATTTCTAATCAATTTGATAAAACTGCACAGACTTTGGAAGATGAATATTTGGAAAATTATGATGAATCAAATATTGATACTAGTAAAAAACAATATGCTTGAGTTAAAAATGGAGAAATTAAGCCATACAATGAGTTTATAGATACAAAAAAGATAAATTTATCTTCTATGAGTGATAAAAGTTATATTAAAAAATATTTTACTGAATTTTTAAATTTAATTGAGAAATGAAAAACTGATTACGATAAATTTATAAAAATTGAAGAAAATGAAGTAAAGAGTTGGAAAGAAAAACAAAAGTTAAGTTTTACTGCACCTATGGAAAATTACCATAAAGATTATCTTATTGATTTATGATATGAAATTCATTTATCTGAACATATTCAAAAAGAAGAAATACAAAATATGCAAGATTTATCTAATAAATATTTTTGATCTTGATTCGGAATGAATGAAATTAGTTTAACTTTTGTAGAAATGATGTTAACAGGTGGAGATAATAGTTTTATACAAGTTTTATGAAGAAGTTTTCCAAACGATGAAAAATTAAGTAATAAATTTTGAAAGATAATTTATATAGCAAAAGAAAGAAATAATATTTGAGCTGTATCTGCTGTAAAAACTTTGAAAAAATTGTGAATAGATGTAAATAAAACTAGTATGAAATTTATAAAACTTGCTGAAGTAAAATATCATGAATTTTGACATAGTTTATTTAAAGAGGATAAACCTAATGATTCTATAGTTGAAGAACTTAAAGCAACATTATTTTATTATTTACATTTATATAATCAACATATAGAAATTGATTTATGATATGAAGAATTAATTTGATTTATAATAACAGAATATATTAGAAGAATAACTCAACAAAATAATCCTTCTTCATATGAATATTGGTTGTTGGATAGTTTTATTTATAATAAAGTAGTAAAAAATAATTTAGTATCATTAGAAAATTGAGAAATAATTATAAATGAAGATAATGAATGATTTACTAAATTTTTGGAAGATATGAAAAATGCTTTGTTTGAAATTCAAAGACTTTATAAAATAAAAGATAATAAAAAAAGAAAAGAAGAAGAATTAAAGTTTGTATGAGATATCTTTAAAGGAAATATTGAACATGAAGAATTTTATAGAAAAACATTAGATTTATAATTTTTATATCTACTTGAAAAGTATGCTTGTATTGAGTATATTCAAGTAGATTTTTTAGTTAATTAAAAAAATAAATGAAGAAAAAAATATTGATAACTACACCGATTTATTATGTAAATGGTAAGCCTCATATTGGGCATGTTTATTCTAGTTTGATAGCTGATGTATTTGCTAGAATGAAAAGATCTTTGTGATATGATGTAAAATTTTCAACTTGAGTAGATGAAAATAGTCAAAAAACAGTCCAAGAAGCTGAAAAATTATGAAAATATGTTTATGATTATTTAGATGAAATTTCTCAAGAACATAAAAATGTTTGGGATACTTACAATATTTCTTATACTAATTTTATTAGAACTTCATCTCAAAAACATAAAAAAGTTGTTCAAAAAATCTTAGAAAAAACAAAAGAAAACTGATATATTTATAAAGCAAAATATACAGGTTTTTATTGTGTTGGTTGTGAAGCTTTTAAAAAAGAAGAAGACTTGATTTTAGTTGATTGAAAAAAAGTTTGTCCTGATCATTTGAAAGAACCAAATCATATAGAAGAGGAAAATTATTTTTTTAAATTGAAAGAGTTTGAATGATTTTTAAAAGATTTGTATAAAAATAATCCTGATTTTGTAGTTCCAAATAGTAGATTTAATGAAGTAAAATCTTTTGTAGAGCAGTGAGTCGAAGACTTTTCTATTTCTAGAGAATGAAAGACTTTTTGAATTAAGTTCCCTTTTGATGAAAATCATACAGTCTATGTTTGGTATGATGCACTTTTTAATTATTACACAATAACTTTGGATGATGAATTAAATGAAT
>WFMP01000017.1 GCA_015489035.1 Candidatus Altimarinota bacterium | reverse complement strand
TAGTAAAGATAATGTAATAATTGATGTTGGCGGGAATAAAACTGCAACTATATTTTTAAATCAAATGAAAAAAGTAAATGAGTTTAAAAATGTGATTTGGTTCGTTCCGCTTGGTGCTGGTGAGCAAGATAATTTAAACGCACTTGAAACGCATAATGAAATAAAAAAGGTAGATAAAGATGCTAATATTATTTTTGTTCTAAGTAAAGCTACTACTAATGATTTAGAGTGGGAATTTTTAAACTTTTTTGGACATGAATTTTTAGATACAGAGTTTGCTATTTGTAACCAAATTAATGCTCCAATATATTTAACAATTAAATCAAATCCAATTTTATCTAATGCAAGATATTTCAAAAAAACTACCTATGACCTGAGCTTAAATAAGACAGATTTCCGAAGTAAAGCAAGAGTAGAAGAAGATAAACAAAAAAGAAGAAAACATATCTTCATGAATAGAGTAAAAAACGAAGCTATTGAATATGTTGAATATTTGAAAAATGATGTATTCACAAAGCTTGATGAGCTGATATGAAGGCAATATAATGAGTACAGAAATAGATAATTTTCGCAAAGCTGTAGAGAGATTTGATGAGCTTTTAGTTGAACTTGAGATAGTAGATAGTAGGCTCTCTACGGGGTTGGATAATTATAAGAATGTAGATAATAATATAGATAAAAATATGATTTCTCAAAAAGAGATAATAGATAATATAAACAAGATGCAAAAAAAAGCAAATAATATAATCGATCGTATAGATACCTTAAATATAAATACAGAGATGATCAATGATAATACAGTAAAAGTTATCAAAAAAGAGTTTGGAAATTTTGATAACACTATAAAAACAACTATGTCAAATGCAATCAATAGCATCGATCTAAAAATATTTCAAACACAAATAGAAGGTCTATTTGCAAGTAAAATAAATACATTAAAAAATGAAATAAAAAAACTTGAAATAACTAATGTAAAATTGAAAAACATAAAAAATAATATGAATAATAGTATTGACGATATAAACAAAATATCAAAAGTAGTAAATTGGAAGATAATAGTAAGTAACGTTTTTGGTGGTTTCTTTTTTGGTGCTATAGCAATGAGTGTGTATGGCTTACCGCTTTTGAAAAAAGCTGTATTCAAGAACGAAATAGCAGCTAAACAAAAATATATTTCAGAGAGGAAAGAGCTAAAACAATTCTATTCAAATAGTGCAGGGGTACAGAAGTTTTTAAATCAAAATCATATTTCGATTAATTATGGTAGATTCACAAACGCAAAAAATATCCCATACATTGCATTCAAGAAAAATCAACTTAGTAAAATTTACAAAATATATTCTAGTCAAGGACATGAGTATATCCCATTTGCCATAAAAAAATAAGCTTATATCTCTCTTATATGAGCTTAAAAAATTTATTTCATTAAATCACTCAAAAACAGTTAAAACGTCTTATAAGCGCTTTAAAAGCTTAAGAAACTATCACTATATTTGCTCAGTGATCATATTTTTTATTTATATTTTTTGTATGCTATACAAGCTCTTTTAATTCCACCATCGCAAGATTTTTTATAAAGTTCCATTGCTTTATTTACATTTTGCTTAATAAGCTGTCCATTAATATAAATGTTTCCCAAAGAAAAACAAGCTCCTAAAATTCCACCATTACAAGCTTTTGAAAGAAGATTGAGAGATTTTTTTCTTTTTTTATTATTAGTGCTATCTAAATACATATCTCCAGCAAAATAACAGCCATTCATATATCCACCATTACATGATTTTAAAAAAAGTTTTTGTGCTTTTGAATAATTTGTATGAATACCTTGCCCAGTATAATATATAAGTCCAGAGTAAAAGCAACCTTGCATATTATTATTATTACAAGACTTGCTATAAAGTGTTAATGCTTTTTGTTTGTTTCCATTACGGTTACAAATAAACAAAGGTACTAATGTGCCCATAAGAGTTTATAGGTACATTATTTAAAAGGTTATCATTGTTTTAATACTAATCTATAAAAAATATATTATTTAAGAGCTGTTATTGATAGAAATAATTTCTCAAGCCTCTAAAGTATTGG
>WFMP01000016.1 GCA_015489035.1 Candidatus Altimarinota bacterium | reverse complement strand
TCTGTAGCATTATCAAACTTCATTATCAAAACTTGATTTCCTACTGTAAATATAGTAGTTGTTTTAGGATTTAATCCTTTTTCTAAATTTCTATCAAATATTTTTTCTGCACCAGTAGCTGACAATGTTTCTTTAAGTTTAGAAATTTTTCCAACTACTGAAGCTGGTTTTTTAACTACTGAAGCTGGTTTTTTAACTACTGAAGCTGGTTTTTTAACTACTGGAGCTGGTTTTTCAACTACAGGAGTTTTTTCTTTATCTATTTCTTTATCAATTGCTTTTATAACCTTATCTATCATACCATCAATCCACTCTTTTGATTGTTTATTTTTAGATCTACTATTATATCATTCTCTTTCTTTTTGTAAAGATTTTTTTAGTTGTTTTAAGTTCTTTTCATCTAATCATTCTAATTGATTTTCTTTAAATTTTTGTAATTCTTTCAAGTCTTTATTTGATAACCTTCAAGTATTTCCAAATTCTAATTTTTCTGTCATTTTGTTTTTGTTTAATTATTAAATATAAATTAACATAAACAATATTAGAGATTTATTTATTTTTGTCAAATTTTTGAATAAAAAAATTATCTTTATTTGAAAAGACAGTTTATAAATTATATTTCAGATAGTATTTTTATTTATTTTGTAGTTTTTTAAAAAAATCTTGATATTTTCTTGGACAAATTACAATGTCGTGTGTTTCTAATTTTAAAATAATTCATTTATCTACATATCCACACAAATATAGTATTTTTGAAAAAGGATTAAATTTCATTCCTACTTTGTAATGTAAAGGAATATTTTTTATTTCTTCAACTTTTTGAATATCAGAAAAAGGTATTTTATAATATTTGAAAGGTCATTTGATAAGTAATGCATCATCTTTTATAGTATATTCATATTTAAACATTTTGAAAAGATAAAACAAAGCTAATCATAAAAATATAACTATTATAACTTCAGTATAACCATAAGTTTTTCACATATAAGGAGCAAAAAGTAAAAAATTAAGTCAAAATAAAAAAGCTAATCAAACCAAAAGTGTTATAATTCTATATCATAAACTATTATCTCAATATGATTTTAACATAATCAAATATTTTTAAGTTATAAATATTTTTTCTTCAGTTATTCTCAGGGACGATTTATGATTCTACCTCACTTCCTCTACCTGTCCGTAATTCTGTAGCAAGCCAATGTTTTGTATGTAATCGTCAAACAAATCTTTACACAAAGTTTTATCATAATATCAGTTTAATGTTGGAAAACTACTATTTTGTAAATATTCTTTCAAAGGCAAAAGAGAAAAAAACTGTTTATTTATGGTATTTACAAGATTATCAGTATTTTTTTTGTCCATAAACATAAAATCTGAAAGTATAAGTTTATAATGTTTTGTCTGATATTGTTCAGATGTTAATATTTCATTTATGTATGACTTTTTATTATAAATATTGATATTTTGAAAATCATCACTTTTGTGCAGTTCAAGATATTTCTCTCAAAACAGCTGGTTTTTAGTTTTTACATAGTAAATATTTTTTTTAATTCAAAACTTTTTAGTCAAAATATCTACCAAATTAAAATATTCTTTGATTTTATCTTCAAAAAACTTTAAGTTGATACTATTATCAACGAAAATATCCAAAACAGATTCTTTATCTATTTTATAAACTGAAACATACTCTTTATCGTATTTTGCAAGCATTTTCCAGTTAATTCTTTTCACATTATCTCAAACTTGATATTCTCTAAAATCATCTAAATCATATCAATCACCTTTTTCTTCTGAAGAAAACTCTCAAGCAAATCTTTCACCATACATTCTTGTTAAAAATTGTTCAAGCAACATAATACAGGATTACAAGATAAAAAGAAAATCATAATAAAATAAATTATTTCAATTTAAATGGTCATATACTTTCTCTATGAAGCATAGTCAATGTTCATCACAAATCAAATTGTTGTCCAAGCCAATATCAAATACTTCTAATATAAGTTCAAGAACCAACATCAAGTTTCAATTTTAGTTTTGGAAAATCATAATCCAATATTTCATAAGAATTTACTTTCATTACTTGTTTTAATTTCAGGTCTATTCATTGTCTTGCTAATTCATAAAGTTTTTTTCCATCTCTTTTTTTAGCAGAAAACATAGTCAAAGGCAACTCACATTCTGGAATAAGTAAATCTAATTTCTGTTTAATTTCTTCTAAACTTGGAGCCTTTATAGTTTTATTATCTTTTTTAATTCAATTTTCTACTATTTCAAATTTTTGAATTGTATCATAATAATCCATATCCCAAGTATCTGTCAAAATAGAAAAATCTATCTCTGTAATGTAAGTTTTATCCATTCAAAGTAGCTTTCCAAGATGTTTTGTAGATTCTCTCTTGATAGCAATTATCAAAAGACCAGTAGCCATAGGATCCAAAGTTCCACTATGACCAATTTTTTCTCCATGAAACACTCTTTTAAATTTGTCTACCACATCATGAGAAGTTACTCACTTAGGTTTATTTACAAGAAAAAACATTTTTAAAGTTTTAAAGTTAAAATAATATCAGTAATTTATTGTTTTTATGAAAAGTTTCAACTTAGTTTTTATTGTTTTTAGTAGTTAAAAATTTATATTAAGCTTAATTTTAGTAAAATAAATAAAAATAAATGACTTATGCTATCATAGATGATGTAATTACTCAAATAGAATGAAATTTTATGTGCTTACACTTATGAACATTTTTTGCAAATTTAAGCACTGAACAAAACTTATCTTTACAAGCAAAAAATATAAAACTTCGTTTCCAAGATGGAAAATGATTTGTTTTGTCAGGTTATAAAATAAAAGATTCTTTGGAAAACTTATATATTCAACAAGAAAAAGATAATTTTTTCTCAAGTTTTGTAGAAATAAATGCTTTTAAATGAATTTTATGAGCTATGCTTGAATGAATAGAAAAAGATAAAAAGTTTAAAGACTGGGTACTTTCTATGATAAAAAAAGAAAATATGGATGCTTTTCGGTATAGTTTAAGATTTATTAGAAATATATTATCTCACAATATTGACCCTGAAGTTAGATTGCATGAACATGATTTCAGAGAATTACAAAGAAAAATATTTACAATAAAGTCAAAATCTATAAATGATGGTAAATTACATTTAGAAATAGATTACCAAAAAATATTGCCAAAAAGTTGAATAAAAAACTACTGATTTGAAATAAATATAGATTTTAATACTCTTAAAAAATGAGAATATTTCTTTGACTTAATTCCAAAAGCAACTATCTATATGTTATCTGAGTTTTGTTATAATTTAATAGTTTATTATAAAACAGTATAATTTAATTTTATAAAATCAAAAAATGGCTTTTAAACCTGTAATCGTTGCATTCAATAAACCAATTTGATATGTTGTATCAAAAGATGATAAACATAATAAGACTATTTATGAGCTTTTACCAAAATCTTGGGAAAAAGACTTTTTCTATGTTTGAAGACTAGATAAAGATTCTCAATGACTTTTACTTCTAACAAATGTCCCAGAATTAGTAAATGAATTTGAACACCCTTCTAGAAGAATTTTCAAAATTTATGAAGTAGAAATCACAAGACCATTCAAAACTCAACTAAAAGATAAATTTAAAAAATGAATGTTAATTACAGAAGATGGAGAATATGTAAAAAATACTGATGATCCAAAATGGAAATGAAAACAAATGGACTTTTTACAAGTATATGACATACATTATCATAAGGATGCAAAAGGTAGATATTTTGTAAGAATATTGCTTACTTACTGAAAGAAAAGACACATTAGAAGATTATTAAAAGCATTTGATTACAAAGTATTGGTACTTACAAGAGTAAAATACTGAAAATACGAGTTAGGCACATTAAAACCTAAACAATACAGAATACATCCTATCAAATGGAGATGAGGTAAAAAATTAAATATTATATAATTAGAATATTCCAAAAATAAACTTGACTAAACAGCTATAAAGATTATATTGTAGCTGTTTTTTTATTAAAATAAATCTCTAACTAAATGATCAAAAAGTTTGCTCAATTCTGGATAGAAAACACAAAAGTAACTATAGTTTTACTTTTAATTATAATATTTGCTTGAATTTGAAGTTATGTAGTTATCCCAAAACAATACAATCCTGACATAACCGTTCCTGCTTTCAATATAATTATACCAGCACCATGATTTTCATCTAAAGAAGTAAATAATTTAGTTGTAGAACCATTAGAAGACAAAATAAATCAAATTAAGTGAATAGATCATGTTTATGGAGTTGCTCATAAAAATTTTTGAGTAGTAACAGCAAGATTTTTAGTTTGATCCAACAGAGGGAAAGCCACAACAAGATTATATAATAAAATTTTTGAAAATATGGAACAAAAACCTATCTGAGTAAAAAATCCTATCATAAAATCTATGAATACAAATGATTTTCCTATTTATAGCTTTGCTTTGGTAAATACAGATAAAACTTGAAATATAGAAAAAACAAATATTTTATTAAGAAAAACAGCTATAGATATTCAAAATGAATTAAGATTTATTCCTTGAACAAGCGTATTTTATCTAGTTTGATGATTCAAAGATAATATAAATATTATACCAAATATAAATAAACTTAATGGGAAAAATATTGATATTATGCAAATTTATCAAGCTATCAAAAAAAACAACTTAACATTTCCTTGATGAGAAATTAAATTAAATAAAATTGAATGAAATATAACTATTGATGCGAATCTAGACAGTATAGGAAAATTAAAAAAACTTATTGTATGAAATTATGATAATCAACCAATCTATCTCGAAGAAGTTGCTTCTGTATTTAGATGAGTCCCTTCTATAAATCAATATACATTTGTAAATAGTAATATAAAACAAATTTGAAAAGATAAAAATGCTGTTTTTATAGGGATTGCGAAAAAACATTGAGTTAATTCAGTAAGTTTATCCAATCAAATTAGTAAAAAATTAAAAAATATTCAGAAACAATTACCTTCAAATTATAAAATAATAAAAATATCTGATTTATGACAAGTTGCAAACAATGCTACTAATTCTTTAATGATAAATCTTCTCGAAAGTATTATTATAGTATTTTTAGTGCTACTTGTATATCTGTGAGGTAAGGATGCTATAAATAATGCTTTTGCTATTCCATTAACTTTATTAACAGTATTTTTAATAGCTTTTATTTTATGAGACAACATAAATAGGATTGTTCTTTTTGCCTTAATTCTAGCATTATGAATGCTTGTAGACAACTCAACTGTGGTTATAGAAAATATAGCAAGACATATAAAAGAAAGAAAAGAATGAGAAAGTGTAAAACATGCTATTTTAAAAGCTGTAGATGAGGTATGAACTTGAGTTGTATTAGCTACAATTACTAGAATATTGGCACTTACTGCTATGTTTTTTGTAACAGGGATGATGTGAGCTTACATGTGATGAGTACCTAAATATGTAATTATTTCATTAGTAGTTTCATTATTTATAGCATTTAGTATAAATCCATTTTTAGCATACTATTTTTCCAAAAATACAAAAGTGACTAAAGAAAATAAAAATAATATAGAAAAAAAGAATAAATTAACTTTATCATATGAGAGAATGATGTGATATCTTTTGAATAAAAAAAGAGGATATAGAAGAACAATATTCAAATTAGTATTTTGGGTAAGTTTATTTGCTGCAATTATAATTCCTCCTGTCTTATGAATTTTTAAAATGTGAATGCTTCCCAAAGATAACAGAAATCAAATATATATTTGGGTTAATTGAAATAGAGAT
>WFMP01000015.1 GCA_015489035.1 Candidatus Altimarinota bacterium | reverse complement strand
GCATCTTCTAGTAGTTCTTTTTCTATCTCGTGAAGTGTCTCTTTGTCATGTATATCAAACTTATTAATGGGAACATCACTATTATCATAATAGTAATTGTTATCTACGAGATGATACTTTGATGCCATATTGTTCTCGAAGTGATTGTGCTTTTTGTATAACTGCCGTATTAGGTGTAACATATCCCTCTATCTCTTGAGAAATTCGTACAACCCGTGCAATAATCTTTTTATTGATAGGATTTTTACTCATTGCCAATCACTCCTTTTATAGTCATATTATAGCATCTTTTCACTCTACACAAACATCTTTTGCAGCAGTGCTTTTTTAAACTCTTTTGTGAGGTTTAGCTCTTTGTTTGCCTGATCTATTTTCATGTCTAGTGATGAGAGGAAGTTTGCTATTTTTGTTTGTTCTTTTAGGGAAGGAAATGGTAACTTAATTTCTGAAAATTGTTTATAACTAATCATTTTTCCATCTCTTATTCCTTCAATAGTTCTATTTAAAAGTTGAATGTATCTATCTGTTTTAAAATAATTTTTATAAAATTGGTTATTAATCTCTATAAATGCTCTTAATATTATATAAGCAGGACTACAAATACCTTGATAATTTGAATATTCAATACCACCCTGAAAAGACCTTAAACTTATAATAAAATCACCTATTTCAACAACTTTATAGGTTGATACACTTTTTTCTGTAACAGTTATTTTATAATCAATTAAATGTCTCGGAATAGCTCCAAATTCTTGAGAAATAGCCAATATTGGTAAATCTGAATTGTGTCGTTTATTTGTAATGGTTTTAAAAATTTCATTTCCATTTTTTTCAACCCACTCAGGAAACTCACTTCCATTATCATCGTTGCCCTGAGCTTGCGAGGAAATGCCCTTGGGGTGAAAACGCAACTCTTGTGAGAAGATTTTTTGCATCACCCCTTTTTTATACTCACGAAGCAATTGCTCTTTTTTTGTAAGTTGTTCTATGCGACTATCAACAGAACTTAAAAATGAGGCTATTTTTTCTTGTTCTTGCTTTGATGGATATAAAAAAGGAATTTGTGACATATACTTCCAATCAGCTCTTGGCATTTTTGAACCACTTGATACATTAGCTATTAGATTGAATTTGCTTGTTTGCACTAATTGAAATAAATAGTCATTAATAATTTCTTTTCCATTTAATACCCATATTTCACTTGAACATACTCCATTGAATTTTGGTTGCAAAAACTTTTTTAAATAGGGTCTTAATTTACCAAATAGAACTTGATTAGATATAAATAAATTTTTTGTACTTGCTTGGTCTTTAGAAAATGTATACCCTAAAAGTTCTCCTGTTCCTTGAGAAATATGCTCAAGTTCAATACATTTATAATTTTTATTAGTAATTTTTGGATTAATTTTTTTTGAAGAAACTTCAATTAAATTATCCAACTCTAACATATTAAACTCTTTACTAAACTCACAAAATCTCAACTCAGGCACTTTACATGTAACACCCATCACAAAGCCTAAAACGGTGTAGCGATATTAAGTTCGCTACAAAATGAAGCTATCGTTGCATTGGTAGCACTCATCTCATCTTCTAAAGCTTTTAGCTCACTTGACACCGCATCCAAATCTATCGGCTCTTCCTCTTCAAAAGTATCAACATAACGAGGAATATTTAAGTTATAGTCATTCTCTTTTATCTCCTGCAAACTTGCCAAATGAGAATATTTATCTATACTTTTTCGCTCTTTAAAAGTTGTAATGATTTTGTCAATGTTCTCATCCGTGAGCTGATTTTGATTTTTTACTTTAAGAAATTCATTTGAAGCATCTATAAAAAGCACATGTTCACTGTCTTCACGACACTTTTTAAAGACCAATATACAAGTGGGAATTGATGTGCCATAAAAGATATTTGCAGGAAGCCCGATGACGGCATCAAGATAGTTTCTATCTTCTATAAGGTATCTTCTTATATGCCCCTCTGCAGCTCCACGAAATAGCACACCATGAGGAAGTACCACTGCCATAGTTCCATTGTCATCAAGCTGATAAATCATATGTTGCACAAAAGCATAATCGGCTTTACTTTTTGG
>WFMP01000014.1 GCA_015489035.1 Candidatus Altimarinota bacterium | reverse complement strand
CTTTTTTATCTATCAAAATAGTAATAGAAGTTAATTTATCTACTAATCACAAATATTCAAAAAAACCTGCTATAATTTTTTTATGATTTACATTTACAAAAACTTGTTTATCCAAATTAAACTCAGAAAAAATATTTTTAAGTGTATTTATAATAACAAAAATAACTTCAGCATCATAAAAAACATTTTTTGATTGATTATTTGAGTTTTTATCATCCCAAATCACATCTATATCAGCTTGATAAAATTCTCTAAACCTACCCTTTTGAGCTCTTTCTCATCTCCAAACTTTTTGGATTTGGCTTCTTTTGAAAGGAAAAGTTAACTCATTTTTATGATCTAGCACATACCTTGCAAAAGGCACAGTCAAGTCAAAATGTAAAGAATAATCTTTTGTATCTTCACATCATTGAGCTAACCCATAAAGTCAAAAAATTTGTTTACTCACCTCACCGCCTCATTTTGCAGTTAAAACGGAATTTCTCTCAACAGCTGGTGTTTCTATTTGAGTAAATCAAACTTGTTTATAAGATTTTTTTATTATATCCAAAATTTTTTCTTCAACTATCTTTTCATTTGGTAATAATTCTTGAAATCAGCTTACTTTAAACATCTATTTCATTTAAAATTTATAAAATATTTTTATTCATATTCTTTATTATCAAAAATATCTTCTTGTATTCAAGCTACTACTTCTATTCATTTATCGGAAGCAATAAGTGTATATTCCCATTGTGCTCATAAATCTCATTTTGCACACAACAAATCCCATCCACCTGGTTCTTTTTCAACAAAAGTTGTAGATTTCAAAGCAGTAATTGGTTCTATAGTCCAAGCCATTCACTTCTTTAAAATTATATTTTTTAAGCTTTTTGCTGGATAATTTAAAATAAAAGGATCTTCATGTACTTTTGTTCATACACCATGACCACACAAATCTTTAATAACTGCAAATCAAGCCTTTTGCATAGTATTAAAAACAGCTTTTCACATATTATAAAAACTTTTTCAAATTTCTAAACTATTTACTCAAGCATCTGTTGCATGTTTTGTAGCTTTGATAAGTTCATAACCTATTTGATTTAATTCATTTCATCAAATTATCTTACTCCAACAAGCATCCGTAATCATTCATTTGTATGTAATATCTACATCTATTTTTAACAAATCTCATTCTTTCAAAACATAATTACTTGGAATTCAATGAACTACACACTCATTTACGGAAAAACACAAATTAGCTGGAAATCCATGATAACCATTTACAGATCATTTTAAATTATGTTTATCTATATAATCTTGTGCTATTTGATTTAATTCAATTCAAGTTACTCCTACTTGAGCTTTTTCATACAAAATATAAAGTAATTCTGTAAGATATTTTCAAGATTCTCTCAAATTATTTAATTGTTCATCTGTTTTATAAATTATCTTTCACATAAAAAATTTAATTATTTATTTAAAACTAACTATTTTATAATTATTTAGACTTTATTTACAATTTAAGATTTTGTTATAATTACTACTTGTCTTCATACTTTTTGTCATTTTCTATGATAAACATCATCTATAATTTGTAATTTAGCTCCATTTTTTTCTATTTTTTCATAAGTATCTTGAAAAAAGTATTTTCCTCTATTGTACAAAAAATAAACTGGAAATGTAATTACTATATTTTCAATATTTGGTAAAGTTAATAAATTTTTGATTCCATCTATATAAATATTTTGAAAACTTCTTTCATTAAAACTTGCTTCTTTCTCATTCAAATATTTTCATACAACTGGTCCAAGAAATCATTCTGAAACTATATTTGTAGAAAAATTAACCATTTTATTTTTAAATGATTGAGTAACATCTTGTTTAAAAATTACTGATTTACAATCTTTTTTATAAAATTCAGTAGTTTGCCAAAACTTCCAATTTTGCTTACAAGAAGCAGGATTTAAATCTGATCAAATTGTATTATTTCAAAGATAATTTCCAATCATCATAGTAGTTCCAAGACCTACAAATGGATCATAAATTGTTTTATTATAATTTAATCAAGTAGAAATATTTACAAGCAAATGTGTTAATTTACTAGGCATCATACCAACATTCATACTAGAAACTGGCTTTTCAAAATCTATATTTTCATACAAAGAAATATTTTGATAATAATCTACTATTCCAATAAAACCATCTTTTCATTTAAAAAATATAGCTTCTATTCACTTCCTTTTAATTTCTAAATCAGATTTTAATAAATCAATTTGTTTATATCTCTTAATTCAATATTTTTTCTTATTTTTTGGATTTAAATGTATATTTGTTCAAACTAATTTTTTCTCTAAATTTACAAATTCTTCCAAAGTAATTATGTGTCATACTTTTGTAAATCATGCTAAATTTTTACAATCTTCATATCTATCTGTATCAAAAAAAAATATTCAATTTTTTTCAACTATATTTTTTCAAATTCATTGTAATTCCAAAAGTGATAATCACTGATTTTTACCTCATATTGCAAAATATTTCATATTTTAAAATTGTAATCTAAATTATTGATCTCTTTGTCTATCCTTATACTCTCTTACAACTTCTTCCATAGCCTGCATAAACACATCTAAATCTCATCATTTTTTTTCTTCATACTCTCATATTTGTTCTCATTCTTTCTCTTCATCTTTTTCAACTATAGAAAAAATTATTTTATTTATATCATTCGCAACCTCTACAGGAGAAGCAATATTCTTAAAAACAGTATCACCACCAGCAGTTTTTATAATCAAATTTCATTTATCAAACATAGAATCCACTATTCAATTTTGTTCAGAATAAGCAGATTCTACAGCATGATTAGCTATTACATCTATACTATTTTTAAGTAATCAATACCATTCATAAATGATTAAAGATCTATCTGTAATTATAATAGCATCCAAATATACATCAAAGAAATTTAACATGAAATTTATATAAACTATTATTCACAATATTCATCATACCCAACTTGCAATTGGTAAAGAAAAAATAGATATAAGTTTATATAAAGAAAAAACTATAGCAATACTTATAAATAATACTACTATAGTTCCAAAATATGCTATATAATGATGAGAAACAACATAAATCATTTCCTCATTAATTTTTATAAGTCTTCCAAGTATATTTTTTTTAATATCCATACACTAATATTGTAAGAAATTATTTTTTCATAGAATTAATTTTTTCCATCTTTTCAAGATATTTTTGTCTTCTACCCTTAACAATAACTTCAACTTTCTTATCAGGATTATAAGTAGGATGACAAGCTTTACAACTTTCTACCTTAATCGGACCAGGAACTGTAGATGAAGCTATAATATGCTTTTCACCACAAATACAAACAACTTCTACATCTTTATAAATTTTTGGTTGAATATCCTTTTGTACCATCTTTTGTATATTTTTAAACTATATAAAACAAATTAATTAACCTCGTCTGGTGAATACAACATATTTTCATCAGCCCTTGCATAAGAATATATCTCTTCTTCTGAGAAAAATCTAGCTATTTCTTCATTTGCAGCTTCAAGATTTTCACTAGCATGAATTACATTATTTCCTATACTCATAGAAAAATCTCATCTAATAGTACCAGGTTGAGCCTGTCTAGAATTTGTAACACCAGCTATAAGTCTTATAACTTCTACAACATCTTTACCTTCCCAAACTTGAAGTATAACAGGGGCAGAAGTCATAAATTCTACTATTCCAGGAAAAAATGGTTTATCAGCTAAATGAGAATAATGAGCCTTTAATTGATCTTCAGTTAGTCTAACCATCTTTGATCAAACTAATTTAATTCATTTATCTTCTAATCTAGAAATAATTTTTCAAGAAATTCATCTTGTAATTGTATCTGGTTTTAAAATTATCAATGTCTTTTGCATTTAAATATTTTATAATATAAATTAATCTTCTACATGTATAATAGCAACTGGACAAGCAGCTTCAGCTTGTTTTGAACACATAAGTTCGTCAGCATTTTCAGGTTGTTTTTGAATAATACTTTTGTTAGCATCATCAAACTTAAATACATCTGAACAAAGAGCAAGACATGCTCCACAACTTATACAATTTGGAGTATCAACACTTACCTTACCTTTCTTTATTTCTCACATTAATATTAATGTTTATTTGTAAATCGAGTTGCACTTTTATATTGAATTTAAATCCAATATCAAGTTTTTATTCATTATCACACAAAATTACTATATTATTTATATTTTTATAATATAAATCAGGGTATCATATAAAATCTTGTAATAAAAATGTTCACACTCTTCAATTATTATTAAAATATGTAAATCTTTGACTAGTATTTAAAGATCCATTTACTCAAGCTTCTCTAGAAGTAAAAACTACAGTATCATTTTTTATATTTAAATCTTGGACTATTTTAGTTTTTAGTTTAAAATTATATCATAACTTTCAATTAGAACCTTTCTTTAATCAATTATTATCAAGGATATAATATAATTTTGTTATATCTATTCACTTTCATAAATTTGAAGAAGAACAAATATTATTAGTTATATTTTTAAATTTCATAAGTTTTATACATCAATTTTTTCAATTACATTCTTTAGAGTAAATACTTTTTTTACTTTCATATATTTTATTAACTTTATTAAAGAATTCCTGTTTAGTCATTTTAATAACATAAAACCTTTGTCAATCATTATAAGAAAGTATAGGAAATCTTTTTCTAATTATTCAAGTAAGATTAGTTGAAGTGCCATATATTTTAGGGTTTCAAACTCTCTGATTTAGAATATTTGAAAATACAGTAAATCCCGCCAATTGCTCTATTTTTTTCATATCTTTTATTAATTTATTATTTTTTAACAAAGAAAATCATTTTTGCATAGTTAAACTAATATCTTGATTTCAAATTTTTTGAACTATATGTCATAAACTCAAGAATGTATCAAATGTATTTTGATTAGCATCTATAGTAAATTTTGTTCATCTAATAACTAATGTAGTTCAATTATGATTCACAGACATATTTTTATCAGGTCATAATTTTATAATACTTGCTATGAATCTTCAAGTTTCTACAAAATAATTTAATTTATTTCAATCTACAGAATAATCTTTCAATGCAAAGTTAACTTTTCAAGTTCTTTTATCTCATCTAATATATACTATACTACCATTAGTTGTTATAAACTCTACTTGTGTTTTATTTCAAACATTTCAGATTATAGAGATATTATATTTTCAATTCATATTTCAACTCAACAACTGATTAACTCAATTTTTAGCAATAATTTGCTTATCTATATTATTGTTAGATACATCTATAGTTAATTTTGATTTTCATAAATTCTTAATTTCTACTACAGGACTCAATTTTACAGGTGCATAAGGGAGAAAAGTAATAGATCAATTTTTAACTAAAATAGGTGAATCATATGATTTTATAATCGGTTTACTCATATTTCAATCTAATTTTGCAACATAATTTCATTCATTATTTTTCACTAAAGTTCAAATTTGAAACTTTTTTCTATCTTTTGTTACAGAATAAGTAAAACATTTTCTAAATAATACTTTTTTTGTTTTTGAAGAAATAATAGAAAATCTAGGATCATAATTTATTTTGTTAAACTTTTTATCATTCTTCAAAATTTGACAAGTATTTCATTGAATTACATATAAATTTTTAATTTTATTTAAAGGAGTATTTCTATTCTCAAGATGTATCATTTTTCCGTATTTGTCCAAGAGTATAAGATCTCAATTTGGAACTGGATAATCTCATTTATAATTTTTTTCTAAATATTTTTTAACCAAATTAAAATTAGAAATAGCTAAATTATTATTTTTAATTATACTTCAACTTTTCTTTTCATAAGCTTTAAATGAATAAAATGCAATTCATACAATCAAAACCAAAATAACATACAAAGATAATTTTTTCATTTTCATATTTTTATAATTTAAATATATTTACTAATGAATTATAAAAATTATCTTAGCCATAATCAATAGTTTTTTTACTTACTTGAAATTTTAATTTAAAACTGTATTTTATAGTAATTTAAAACCATAAATATAAATAATGTTCAAACTTCACAATCCATATCAACCTGCTTGAGACCAACCAAAAGCTATAGAACAAATTTTACAAAATTTCGAAGAATGAAATGATAAAGTGGTTTTACTTTGAGCTACTTGAACTTGAAAAACTTTTACTATGGCAAATATTATAAACGAATTGAAGCTACCAACCTTAGTTTTGTCGCACAACAAGACTTTAGCTGCCCAACTTACCACAGAATTCAAATGATTTTTTCCAGAGAATGCTGTGAATTATTTTGTATCTTATTTCGATTATTATCAGCCAGAAAGTTATATTCCAGAAAGAGATGTTTATATTGAGAAAGATTCTGCAGTAAATTCTGAAATAGAAATGTATCGTCTTGCTACTATGTCCAGCTTGTTATCAAGGAAAGATACTGTGATAGTTAGTTCTGTTTCAGCTATTTATGGTCTTGGAACTGCTGAATTATTTATGGAATCTAGTATAAAATTAGAAGTAGGTAAAGAATATGATTTCAAAAAATTAAAAGCTAAGTTATTACAAATACAATACAATCCTGTAAAATGAGATATTCAACCTTGATGTTTCAATTTTTTATGAAATATGCTAGATATTTACAGTTCTATAGAAGATATGGTTTATAGAATTCATTTTGATGAAGAAACTATTTTTATGATAGAAAAGAAAAATCCTATCACTTGGGAGAATATTTGAACTACAAAACAAACTGTAATTTGGCCTGCTACACAATTTATACAAAATATGAATGATATAGACGAAATTATCAAACAAATAAAACAAGAACTTGCTGAAAGAATTGAATATTTTAAAAAAAGAAATGAATTAGTTTTTGCTCAAAGATTACAACAAAAAGTAGAATATGATATTAAAATGTTGAAAGAAACTTGATTTGCTACAGGTGTTGAAAATTACTCAAGATATTTTGAAAAAAGAAATCCAGGAGAATCACCACAAAGTATTTTTGACTATTTCCCAGATGAATTTTTGTTAATTATAGATGAATCTCATATGACTATTCCTCAATTTCAAGCTATGCCTTCTGCAGATAGAAGTAGAAAAATAAATTTAATAAATTATGGATTTAGACTACCCTCTGCTATAGATCATAGACCATTATTTTGGCAAGAACTTGAATATATGCTTGGAATTAAAAACATTGATAAAATAAAGAAAGACCTAGAAAGTAACCAAAAACTAAATGGAGCCAATCCGTTGGTAGGGATAGAATATCTTGATAAAACCTGAAGAAAAAAGAAAAAAGTTAACATCCTTTTTGTATCTGCAACTCCAGCTGAATATGAAAAAGAGGTATCAAATAATCATATTGTAGAACAAATTATTAGACCAACTTGACTTTTAGACCCAATTACCTATATTTACCCTAAAAGTTGAGATTATAATATTTTAGAAAAAAGTTTTAAAAAAGAAAAATAATAAATGGAAATAAAAGAAATATCTACAATATCTGAGAAAGAAACTAACAACTATTGAAATAATCTTTCAAGTATTTTAGATATTGAAAAAAGTATTATAAATATTATAGAAGAAAATTCTGAGAATATAATAGAAAAAGAAACTTGAAAAACCAAAAGAATAATTTTAGATTCATACTTAACAAACAAAATTTTTAATCTTTTCTGAAAAAATAAATCAAACACGATAAAAAGTATGATAAAAGAT
>WFMP01000013.1 GCA_015489035.1 Candidatus Altimarinota bacterium | reverse complement strand
TCACTATACAAAATTGTGCAATTATTCTCAAGAGCTGATGATAAGATCAGCGAATCATAATATTGAAGTCTATATTTCTCTTTGATTTTTATATAAAATATTTGTAACTTCATTTATAACTTGAGTAGAGATTATTGCTTTACCCATTGAAAATATAAGATTATTGGCAATTTCATTTTTATCAGGTTCAGTCTTGGAATATGAATAGAGTATAATATTTGAATGTGAACTACCCCGCCATAAATGGCGGAGCTTCCTAGAAACTCCGAACTATCATTCAGATATTAAGAGGCTTTGACGGTAGTTCCTACCGCATTAGAATTTAGAATATTTACACTTGCATTATAATCTGCGTTTGCAGAAAATGAACATTTGGTGCAAATGAATTGTGCTTGTTTTAATCTATTTCCTTTTGAAATGTGTCCGCATCTTGAACATTTTTGAGAAGTATGCTTTGGATTAACTTTTATGAGTTCCCCACCATTTCTTTTCAATTTATATTCAAGTAGTTCAAAGAATTTCCCCCATGATTGTTGCAATATTGAACGGTTAAGCCCACTTTTTGCACTTGCTCTCATATTGGGATTTTCTATTGAACCTTTTGCTTTTTTAGACATATTTTTTACTTGTAAATTTTCAACTTTTACAGTTTGGTTTTCACTAAGTTTATTTGAGATTTTATGTAAAAAATCATTTCTTTTATTTTTTATTTTTAAGTGCTTTTTAGCAAGTCTCATTTTTGCTTTTGCTCTGTTTGCACTCCCTTTTTTCTTTCGACTTAAACTCTTTTGAGCTTTTATCATTTTTTTTATATCTTCTGTTAAGTCATGCTCTTTGGTAGGATTAATTGGTTTGTTTTCACTTGTGTAAGCGAATACCTTAACACCAACATCAATTCCTAGAGACTTACCGTTATTTGTGCCTATAACCTCTTTTTTACCATCTTCATAGTTAATACTTGCAAAGTATTGATTAGCTTCACAAGATACGGTTACAGTTTTAACTTTACCTATAATCTCTCCACGATGAAATTTTGTTTTAATTTCACCTATTCTTGGAAGTTTTAATTTTGAGTTTTTTATGGTAGCTGTAGAAGATTGATAACTTTGGTGTGAGTTATGTTTGGATTTAAACTTTGGAAACCCTACTGCTCCACCTTGTTTTACTCTTCTGAAGAAGTTTTTATATGCAATATCAATTTTAAGTACAGAGTTTTGAAGTGCTGTAGAATCAACTTCTTTTAAAAACTTTCCATCCTCTGCATTTTTCATAGGCACAAGGCGTTTTTTAAGTTCATAAGCAGATAGATTATCTCCACACTCATAAGCTTTTATCTTCGCATCAAGAAGCATATTATACACATATCTACATGAGCCAAATGTTTTATGGATAAGTTGTTTTTGTTTCTTATTTGGATAAAGTCTTACTTTTACTACTCGTAACATTTTAGCTCCTTTGTAGATTTGGTATTCAGTTGATATTATACCGTATTTTAGATACAATATCAAGTATATTTAAAATAAGGATACATATTTGAAATATGAATTATTGTCAACAAGACATGCAAAATATCTGCTTCATGCACATATTGTATTTACTCCAAAATATCGTAAAAAGATATTTACAAAAGAGCATCTTGATTTAATGAAAACTGTATTTGAAGATATTTGTAAAATGAATGATGCTACATTAGAAGAGTTTGATGGAGAAGCTGACCATGTTCATTTATTAGTGCTATATCCGCCAAGAATTGCTTTATCTGTACTGGTAAACTCTTTAAAAGGTGTATCAAGTAGAAGATTAAGACAAAACTTTGATATTTTCAAAAAAGAGTATTGGGGTGAAAATGTAGCTTTATGGAGTAGAAGTTACTTTGTGGCAAGTGTAGGTGGTGCTCCTATTGAGATTTTGAAACAGTATATTGAGCAACAAAAAACGCCTGATTAATATTTGCTTCGCAAATGTTCCTTATATCCCCGCCCTTAACGGCGAGGGTTTACGGAACTGGTGCTAAAAAATCAAGTTATGACCATATTCATAAACAAACAGATATTGTCGCTTATGAATTTGAGTCAGCATCGCAACTCTTGGAAGATTTTTGGAAGAGTGTAGAGT
>WFMP01000012.1 GCA_015489035.1 Candidatus Altimarinota bacterium | reverse complement strand
TTTTCAAATATACTATCTCCTATTTTACTTGTTTTAGGAGAATATTCTTTTCCAGTATGCTCTTTCAACAAATCTAGTAAATTTGCTTTTGAAACACCATACTCCTTTTCTATCTCTGAAATCTTTATCATATAATTCTTTAATTAACAAAAAAAATAAAAAACTTCGTTAACTTATATAGAATTTACTTACAAAATCAACAAAATTTTTACAGAATTTTAGTCTTAAATAGTAATCAAAACTATATGAAATAATTAAAAAAACTCGAAATAAATTCAGGATGAATATTTTAAATAATGTTTAATACAAACCATAAATCGAAAAATTTGCCCATTTATGATGTTTAATCACTTTCAATACCACAGTTCTATTCATATAATTTCATTTTGAAACAATATAAGAATATGGAGAAACTAATTTATTATTTGTATTTGATAAACATATCGAAGATGCTTCCTTTGCTCAAATAACAACAAATGGAGAATTAGCTACACGAGTAGGATAAGGAATAGAATTAAATTTATCACTTAAAGAAATTTTATCATTTCAAATAACAGGAAATATCTTTTTTAAATTATTTGAAATATATCATAAAACTAAATCTCAACTATAATACAAAGTAATATTATGAAAATCTCATGGTAAAATTTCCATATTTTTTCCACTGTAAGGAGATTCTCAAGAAGTTTTATCATAAACCAAAGGTGTAAGTAGCCCACCTCAAGTTCATAATTTTATCCAATTTTTCTTATCATCACAATAATGTTCTCAACCTAACAAACTTTTCGGATTTGAAGAAATATAATGAGATAAAGAAATATCTTTAACAGAAAAATCATAATTTATTCAAGTAAAATTTTTACTCACTGTAAGAGAGCTTCAAGTTATGTTATCATCAAATCACATTCCGTGTCCTTTCATTTTTCATAATTCTAACTCTATCCCAGCATCTGCAATATAATATGCTTTATAATATTTATAATTTTCAGAAGAAATTTGAACAAGATTAAAAACATATTTGGTTATCAAAAGTCAGATAAGTCAAATTATCAATGTAATAAACAATGTAACTATTATAATATTTCACCTTTTATTTAAAATCATTATTAATTGTCATAATATCTAAAATTAAATCATTCTTGAATTGAATATTTTATATTTTTATACCAAGTAGCTGGATTATAATATTTAGATTTTATTCATAAAAATACCAAAACAAATGGTTGTTGATTTTTATCAGTAAAAACTGTAAATGGATCTTGATAAGGTATAATCTTAAAAATCAATTTATCTACTACACTTGATCATGTTTTTGTAATAGGAATATTAACAGAAAATCAAGTTTTATACTCCTCTAAAAATATAGCTCAAGACTGTTGGTATAATTTATAATTATAGTTTTTTCATTTTAAATAAAGGTTTCAAGTATATCATAAAGTGCTTTCTAAATTTGTATATTTTGAATAATCTATCTTTGTAGAATCCGCTAAATTTTGCAGATTTTGATTAAAAAACAATAAATCTTGTGAAATATTCTTATTGTCTGACTGATAAATATAAAGTTGAGAAGCTGTAATATACACTTTTGAAAGAAGCACAAATAAAATAGCTGTAATAATTGCTACTATTATAATTTCGACAAGTGTGAATCATTTTTTAAAATTCATATTTCATAATAAATAATTTAAAATTATTATCTCCAATTTGATATAAATCAATCTAATATAATATCTCAGGTAATAACTCCATATCTATATTTGACCGTTGATATAATTTTATAAATATTTTTTGTCATAACTCATTCTCAAGATAAATAAGCTCATGTAAAACTAACATATCTTGCAAATGGAGTCTTTTCTCAAGTTAAATAATTATAATAAAATCAACTATAAACAGTTTCTCAAGGTGCATTTAAAAATTCTCAAGTCTTCAAATATAATCTTGTATTTAAAAAATTTGGATTTGAAATTTCTTGCATTCTATTTTTATATCAAGTTAGTTCAGTCCAAACTTTATAAGATTCTCATATTCAAAAATACTGTTTTGTAATCCCCTCTCAAGTCAAATAGTTCCATTTTTGAAATTTAATATTATTTGAATCTCTCAAATTATAAACAACTTCCATACCTTGTTTTGCAAGTAAAGTTGCTTGAGTTGTAAGAAAAACTTTTTTTGAAAGTAAAATATTTTTATTCAAAGTAACTAACAAAACTAAGATTCAAGATCAAAAAATAATTATTGCTATGATAACTTCTATAATAGTAAATCATTTTTTTAAAAAAATTTTCATAACTTATTTACATAAAACATTAAATAGTCTTCAAGACAATAAACTAATTCTAAAACATTTTTTAAATGATCAAGATTTGTTTATAATATAAAATTGTATTACCTTATTTCAAGTATATATTTTCCAATCAGCATTATTTTTTTGTTTTATGAAAGTAGCTCCGATAGTGTAAGGTTTATAAACAAAGTAAGCAGAACCAGAAAAAGTTTTAATTAAATCTGTTCAGCTATAAATAGAAAAACCGGTTCATATATGTGTAGTGTATAAAACTTTGGTTTTCAATCATAAAGGACTAGAATCTAATCATCAAGTAAATCATACATACATTGTATAATCTTTATTCGTAGTTAATTTTATTCAAACATATTTTAAATTATTATATTTACCAAAATTAGGTTGAGATAAAGTAGAAGATTGAATATAAGAAAAACTATTTTCCACAGTCTCTTCATCATTTTGTATATTTAATTTTTCAATATAGTCCCAGCTTATATAACCAAAAGCTAAAAAAAGAATTCAAATAACTATTATTACTATCATCATTTCTACAAGTGTAAATGCTTTTTTCATTTATTGTGCCTGTAAAGAATTTAAAACAGATATCAATACAGAAAATATAGATATAGCTACAAATCATACTATCAATCAAATGAAAACTATAAGTATAGGTTCTATAACTTTTGATAAATTATCTACTATCTTATTAAATTCTTCTTCATATAATCAGATTGCATTCCTAGCTGACTCTTCTAAATTTGCAGTCTCTTCTCATACTTTTAATAAAACAATTACATCAGAAGGTATAATATAAGTATATTTTTTCATTGCTGGTATAAAACTTTCTCATTTATTTAAATTTACAATTATATCATCACATAAATCTTTATAAAAAGGATTTTTCATAACTCATTTAAGATGAATAAATACTTTTGTAATAGGTAATCAAGAATAAATAAGCAAAGAGAAATATCTTAAAAAATAAACTATATAATAAAGTCTAAATATAGATCATATCATAGGGATTTTAATAAACATTCAATTCAAAAATTTTGTTCATTCTTCTGTGGATAAAAATAATCAAAGAACAGTCAAAAGTATAATAAACCAAATCAAAATACTTCATCCACTATTTTGAATCACACTATTCACATGAACAAGTATTTGAGTACTTGCTGGTAAAGTAGCATTTGGAAAAGATGCTATGATATTCATAAATCCTGGTAAAATTAGTTTAAAAATTATGATTAATGCCAAAACTATTATCAAAATAAGAATAGAAGGATATATCATAGCAGTAATATATTTTGTCCTAATCATATACAAATTTTCATATTCATCTGCAAGTTGTTTAAGTACCTTTGGGAGTTCTCAAATTCATTCACCAGATGCTATTATCTTAACATCTCATTCATTAAAATATTTATCTAAAACCGTCAAACTTCTAGACAATGTTTCTCATTTTTTTATAGTAGAAAAAATTTGTTCACAAATATATTTTATTTTACTATTTTCAGTATTATTTTTTATAGTTTCCAATGTCACAGGAATACTAACTCATCATCATAGAAGATAAGCAAGTTCTTTAAAAAAGAAAATTTTATCTTTTAATCTAAAACTTCAACTAAACATTTTTAATATCTATTTTGTAAAGTAAAAACTTCATTGAATACTTATATTTTGTAAATCATTACTCATAATATCAAATGTAGAAATACTATCTACAGTATAATATAAAGTATTTTTGAGAAAAATCTTATTTTGTAATAACTTAAATAGATTTATAAATCAAGTATAATTCTTCTGCACAGTAAAAGAAAAACTTACTTTATATAATCACAATTTTTTATTCAAAAGTGTAGGCTGTCAAAATGACAAAATTGGAACTTCTTGTTTTAGTTTTCAAGAAAATACATTTTTATCTAAAGATGCTAGAAATTTAGCTTGATCAAATGACATCTTTGTTGAAGTATCTTTATAAATTCATAAAGAGATACCTATTTCTTCTAAGTTTACATCTGTCATTTTCAAAATATAACTTTTTTTATATTCCTTATTTATGCAATCTCTAAAAGATATTCCATTTCAAGTTCCTATAGAATAAATCCTATTCTTATATTGAGTATAACAATCATTATAGGCTTTTATAAATTTAACTCTATTTTTATAAATATTTTGTAAATTGTTTAATTTAGTAGTAATTTTTGTTAAATCTTCATTAATTTGTAATTGTTGAACATTAGTTGAATCTATTTTATTGATGGTGCTTTGATATTGAGCATAAACATCTTTGACATAAAAAAACAAATTATAAACGACTATAGCTAAAACGACAACAACTATTTGTGCATATTTTATTTTTTGTTTCCAAGATATATTTTTTTCCATTTTTATATTTTTTTTAATGTAAATAAATTTTATTATTTTGTTTTTAATCTTAAGTCAAAATAGATGATATTATTTTGGGATTCATAACTATTTACTAAAATCTTTGTTATAAATGACTTTCTCTTCAAAATATTAAATATTCACTTATTATTAGCATACAAATCAGAATAATTATTAACTTGAGTGGAAATATTAACTTCTCATTTTCTCACAGATAGTGTGAATTTCTTATATCAAACGGTTTTCGATAAATCTTTTATTAGCTGATCTTTAAGATTATTTAAGTATGTGTAAAGAGCAACATAATTTGTATTATTCATTTTATTTTTCACAATACTAGCCATCTCCACTTTCTTCAATAATTCATTCTGTTTAATTTTTTCAATTTTATTTTGAATTTTAGATATCTTTACAGATATTTTGTTTACTGTATGTTGATTAACTCAGATTCTCCATTTAAAAAATAAAACACTTCATAACATAACTATTATAGAAATTCATAACAATATACCAAATCATTTCCATAATGAGAATTGTCTTTGTAAAATCATATTAAATTACTTTATTAAATAAATATACTAAATTATCATAAACATATATTTTTTTTTGTCAAATTTTTTAAGAAATTATATTTTTAACTTTCAGCTTGTTATTAACTATTGTGCTCAACTCTTTGTTTTGTGGTAAAAGTCTGTTTTCTAAAATATACTTTGCCTCATATCTTGTAGCTTCGATAAGGTTTAAATCTTTCAATGCTTCTTCCGGTAGATCCATCTGTCATGATTGTTGAGTTCATAAGATTGTTCCTGCTCACCTAAGTTTCAGATCTATCTCTGCAAGTTTAAATCCATCAGAAAATTCTTCCATATATTTCAATCTTCTGTAAGATTCTCAAGATTTTGATTTAGTTACCAAAAAACAATAAGATTTTTCACTTCATCTTCATACTCTTCATCTTAATTGATGCAAAGAAGAAAGTCCAAATCTTTCAGAATTTTTAATTATCATAATTGTAGCTTGAGGAACATCTACTCACACTTCTATCACAGTTGTAGAAACTAAAACTTGAGTTTTTCATTCTTTAAAATTTTTCATTACTTTATCTTTTTCATCTTGTTTTAGCTTACCATGCATAAGTCAAATTTTAATATTTTTGGGTAATAATTCTGTTATTTTCTCATATTCATCAAAAGCAGAATCTACTCATTCTATTTTTTCACTTTCTTCAATTAAAGGTGTCACAATATAAACTTGTTGTCACTGTTGGATTTTATTTACCAAAAATTGGACTAATTTTTCATACTCATTTTCTGAAATAACTTTTGTATAAATTGGTTTCCTTCCTGGAGGTAATTCATCTATTACTGTATTTTCAAATTCTCAAAAATAAGACAAAGCCAAAGATCTAGGAATTGGAGTAGCTGTCATTTGCAACATATGTGGATTTCATTGAGAAGAAAGTTTTGCTCTTTGATTTACTCAAAATTTATGTTGTTCATCTATAATTATCAATCACAAATCTTTAAAAATCACATCATCTTGTATGATAGCATGAGTTCATAAAACTAAATTTATCTCTCATTCTTTTATTTGTTGTTTTATCAAGTTTTTTTCTTTAGGTTTTGTAGAACCTGTAAGTAAAGAAATTTTTATTCATAAAGGTAAAAATAATTTTCAAAAATTAATAATATGCTGTTGTGCCAATACCTCCGTAGGTGCCAAAAATGCAACTTGCTTGTTAAATTTTTTTATAATATAATAAGAAATTATAATACTCACAATAGTTTTTCCACTTCAAACATCTCATTGTAGAAGTCTTGCCATAGTTTTCCCAGTATGAATATCATCTATTATTTTTTTTATAGCTTTTTTCTGTGCATTTGTAAGTTCAAAAGGTAATTTTGTAAGAAATTCTTTTATTAAATTCCGATCTGGTTGAGTGGGTTCTCATTTTTTTTGTAAAGCAAAATTATAATTACTTACTATCTGCCAAATTAACAATTTTTCAAAATTAAATCTATATTGAGCTTTTTTCAATAAATTAGCATTTTCTGGAAAATGGATATTTGTTATAGATTTATAAATATCAAATAAATTATATTTTTTTAATAGATATTCAGGTAAAAATTCATTCAAAACTTCTTTAACATCTCATATTTTTTGAGCAATTTTATTTTGAAACCAACTACCCTTTATTCACAAAAAATCAGAATAAATAGGAACAATATTTCAAACTAAATTTGTAGAAGATAAATCTCAATTAAAATTTTCAGACAAAATTTCTGGAAACCAAAATACCCATTTATTATAAGAGAATTTAGGTTTTCAAGAAATTAAGATAGTATTTCATTTTTTAAGTTGTCTTAAAACAAAAGCATTGTTCATAAAACTAGCATAAGCTATATTTTGATTTTCATCTTCAAGTTTAAATTCTATCAATTTTTTTCATCTTTGAGTATTTATTACACTTTTATCAACTATAGTAGCTTTTATCACAGATTTTACTCATTCTGTAAGTTCTCAAATAGTTTTTATACTAGTTCTATCTTCATAATCTTTTGGAAAAGAATAGAAAAAATCCTTTTTTGTTTCAATTCACTTTTCTTTCAAAATATTTACATATCTATCTGTAGTTCTAAGCCATTTTTTTAAGTCAGACATTTGTTTTTAAATTTTTATAAAGATGAAACTATATTATTTATTTTAGAATTCATAACTTTTGTGTAAATTTAAGTTGTTTTTATTATCTACATATAATACTCTTGCATTTAATTTTCAATTCTATATTGTGAATATAAGTAAAAAAATACTACATAAATAATCAGTATAATATTACTTTTGTATATATTATCAAGAAAAATATTTATATCATTTAGTTAGGCACATTGCCAAATAAAATATAAAATAAAAAAATGATTAAAATTAAAAGGATTTATGAAGAACCTATAGAAACAGATGGATTTCGTATACTTGTTGATAGATTATGGCCAAGAGGTATCAAAAAAGATAGAGCAAAAATTGATCTCTGGTTAAAAGAGATAGCTCCTTCAGATAAACTTAGAAAACGGTTTTCTCATAAAGATGAAAAATGGGAAGAATTCGAAATAAAATATAAAGAAGATTTAAGAAACAAGAAAGAATTGATAGAAAAGATAAAAGAACTTGAAAAAAAATATAAAACATTAACCTTTTTATTCTCAGCTAAAAATATTAAGCATAATAATGCAGTTGTATTGTTAGAATTTATGGAAAATAATTAGATCATGGTAAATCCCGTAAAATACTTCACAAATAATATAATTCAAGTAAATTATAAGAATTATATAAAATATTAACAAATAAAATGTAAATAATTATTTGATATAAGTTTTGTAGACTTTTATAATTTGAAAAGAATGATTCCTAAGTTTAAATTCTTGTTCTAATCTAGAATATAATACCCTTGCATTTAATTTTCAATTCCATATTGTGAATATAAGTAAGGAAGTAATATTATAAAGAAAAATATTCGGATGGGGTCTAGTTATATGTAATATCTAAGTTAGTTTTAATATATAAGTTTTTAAAATTATGAAATGTCCATATTGTTCAGAAGAAATAAAAGATGAAGCAATTAAATGTAGATTTTGTTGAGAATGGTTAGAAAATAAAAAAGAAAGCAAAGAGATTAAAAATAGTATAATGAAGAATAAAATTAAAGAAGAAAGTA
>WFMP01000011.1 GCA_015489035.1 Candidatus Altimarinota bacterium | reverse complement strand
CGGTATCGAGTATTTTTGCGAATTTGGTAGATTTGAAAGATTTTTGAATATAAAAAAAGCCACCTCAAGAAAACTCGGGTAGCAATAGCATAAAGACATCAAGTTTTATGCTACAATAATTGCAGGTATACATTCCATAACACACCTCCATATTAAATTTACCTTATCAGGTGTGTGGTTTATAATAAAAACTATTTTTAAGTCAAGTTAAAGTTGTGTAAATTCTGCTTCTTTTTCTCAGTCATTTTTTATTTTTATAATATCCATCTTTACTTTTATGTTTCATCAAATATTGTAAATATCTTTCCAAGAAATTCATTCTGGAACTTTCATTTTCTTTTTATGAAGTAGTCATTCTATTTTTCATCAGTCCAATACTACAAATACTCCAAAATTATATTTTAATTTTATAGTTCAGTTATACCAAGTATCTTTTTTTAGTTCATCTATATTTTTAATTTCTTTTCAGCTAGTTTTGATATTTTTTGATTTTTCCATTGCCTTGTCTGTTTGTGAAAACTTATTTTCTGACCAATGTTTGATAACTTTTTCAAGTCTAGCTCTTTCTATTGCATATCTTTGTCTTGTTTGATTTCTTACTTTTGTAACTATTTCTTGTCAATTTTCAGGTTTTGGTAATGGGAAAGTTGTCATAGAAAAAGGATTTGTAGTAAGTCCATCAATAGTTAGTTTGATATAAGCTGTAAATTTTGGTAAAGATAAAATATCATTTGAAGTTACTATTTCCTTAAATTGTTTTGAAATAATTTCTGCATCTTCATATCAAATTCAAAAATTTATAATAGTTCCCACATTTCCAAAAATAGCATTTTTGATATTATCTGAAATTTGGCTAATATACTGATTTGCAAGTATCAAAGCTAATTTATATTTTCTAGCTTCAGAAAGTATATTTTCAAAACTATCTGTTGCAAAATTTTGAAATTCATCAATATAAAGATAAAATGGTTTTCTATCTTCAAAAGCAATATTTGCCCTTGCCATAGCTTCAATAGAAAGCTTCGTAACTAAAAATGAACCTATCATAGAAGCATTATCTTCTCAAATTTTTCATTTACTTAAATTTACAAGCAATATTTTACCTTCATTCATAATTTTTCTCAAATCAAGTTTTGTTTTTTCTTGTCAAAAAATATTTCTTACCACAGGAGAAGATAAAAATTGACCTACTTTATTTACAATGGGACTAATTGCTTCATCTCTAAATTTATCTGTCCGTTTTCAAAATTCATCTTTCCAAAATTTTAAAACTATTGGATCTTGTACATGTTCAAGCACTTCCAGTCTAAAATTTTTGTCTGTAAGCATCCTTGTAATATGCAATAAATTTGAGTTTGGATATTGAATTACAGCTAAAAGTGTATTTCTTAAAATATATTCAAGTCTTGGTCACCAGCTATCTTGATAAAGTTTTTTAAAAGTAGCTACAAGTCAAGAAACTATGATATTTTTTTCTTCTTCATTTTCTGCTTGAAGTATATTGAATCAAATAGGGTAGTTAAAATCTGAAACATCAAACAAAACTACATCATTTATTCTATGTTTTGGAATGTAAGATAAAACTGTATCTATCAAATCTCCATGTGGATCTATTACACACATTCAAGAGTCAGTTTGTAAATCAGAAAGCACCATATTACTAATCAATGTAGATTTTCACATTCAAGTTTTACCTATGATATAAGTATGTCTTAGCTTGTCTTCTTCTTTTATTCAAAATTTAATTTTATCATTTTTGTATTCAGTGTATCACAAAAAAGTAAGTTTCTCTTTTGGAGTATTCTTAGAAGTGGGAATCTCGTTTGGGTAGTGTAATTTCCTGTATTCTAGGTATTCTAAGTTTTTTATAAAATATTCTTTATTTAAAATATGATAGAAATTTACTAGTTGATTTTCATCACAAAAGAATGGTTTTGCTGTTTTTGATATTTTTATTTCTCAGTTCTTTATAAATTTTGAAAAGGTATTTTTTAGATTATGATTTATATTTTTTTTGATATTTTTATCTTTGATTGTAGTTGAAAAACTTATGATAACTTTGATCTTATCTCATTGATTTTCTTTTTCTATCCAGATTATTTTGAAAGAAAAATTTAATAAACTATTCAAAATTTTATTATCATTTTTAAATTTAATTTTATATGTAATTTCTAATTTCTCAGATGATGGAATATTATTAAATAGATATAAAATATTTTTGAAAGGTTCTGTATAAAGTCAATTTTTGGTAAAATCTTCAATAGTTGAAATAGAGAAATCACTTTTTTTATGAAAATTTATATATTTATTATTGTTATTTTCTTTATGTTCAATTGTTTGTAATTCAGATTCTGGAAAGCTACCATAAAAACTATTTTCAAAAAAGTTTGTAAGTTTTGTAGGTATTTTAACTATTAAGTTAATTTTATTAGAATTTCAAATTACAGAAAAACTAATTTCTTGTTTGATAGAAAGAAAATTGTGTAAAAATCATAAATAATGACTTATTGTATAATTGTTATCTTTGAAAGG
>WFMP01000010.1 GCA_015489035.1 Candidatus Altimarinota bacterium | reverse complement strand
TTTCTGAATAAATATAGCTTTTACCTACTGTATGAAAGTCCTATGAATACTATCAAAGGCAGGGGTTTAGAGATGAGAAAAGCCCTAATTCAAGGGGGGATAAGCGAAGATAATCCTATATTAAATTTCTTTAAGATTCAGTCAAATATCTATGAGAATCTTAATAAAAAATATGATAATGAGAGGAAAGAAAAACTACTAAATAGCGATGATAACAACATAAGCTATACTGATATAGCCGAAAAAACTATAAAAGAACTAATCAATAACATAGAACATAACGACACCCTAAATATCTCAAATAATAGTAAAAAAAGCCGTGAGCTTGCGTATCAAAAAATGATAGTTTTGGCGATTGCAACGGGTCGTCGTCAAATTGAGATTCTAAAAATGTTGGAAATTTCAAAGAAAAAAGAGAATGCACTCTATAAAAATCTAGCGAAGAAAAAAGAGAGTGATAGTGATAGCGTAATAGCTCCTATTTTTATAGATGTAAACCTTGCAAAAAAATATCTAAAAGCCGTAAAAGAGGAGTTTGGCACGGAAAATATGACAAATAAGCAAGTGAATAGCAAATATAATGGAAGCATATCAAAAGCCCTCTACAGATATTTACCAAATGATATTGCGAAACGTGGTTTTCACTTTTTGAGAGCGATTTATGCAGAAGCATGCTATGAAAAATTTGGAAATGGTGCAGATAAAAATATATATTTTCAAAAAGTTTTAGGCCACGAAATAAAAATAAATGCTGGTCATTCGTATCAAGCAAAAACAAAAGGGGAATAAAAATGAGTCTATTTAGCAATAATGATAAAGGTTTTAATCAGAAATCATCACTTGATAGCACGCTTGGTAGAGGTATTACCTCTATTCATAGGGCTAAACAAGAACTCTTTTTCAAGCCAGAACGGGTCGACCCAAGAACTAAAATGAAATCGAAATACAATTATTATGGAGAAAATCACTTTACAAAAGAGCCTTATTATGTAGATGATAATGAGGTAACTCATGAGATTCTAATTGGTACAACCGGCAGTGGAAAAGGGGTACTTATCGGTAATCGTGTTTATGAAGCCATAAAAAAAGGAAAAGGGGTCATAATAATCGACCCAAAAAAAGATGTTTTTCTACCTCAAATTTGTAAAGAGGTTTTAGAAAAAGAGGGTCGCCCTGATGATTTTCAAGTAGTTTCATTCCCGGATAATTTCGGGTACAGCGGAATAAATGAGTTTGACAGCTACAAAGATGTCGCCAATAAATTCATAGACATGTTGGGACTAGAGCCAAGTGAAAATCCGGGAATCGACTATTACCGAAAAAATAGCCGTGTAGCATTAAGAAAAATTTTGAAAATCTTTTTTAATGGGTCATTGGGAGTCGTTGTTAAAAAAGATTTCACGGACATTCTAAATCACATAAGATACCTCAAAGAAGATTTAGAAAAAGCGGTGCTTTACGAAAAGGAGCTTGCGAAAAATAAACCGAATGCAAATCTGATAACAAAATATGAGAAAAGATTTTTCGATAATGACAAAATAGAAGCTATTTATTGGGAAACAACCGATGTCGAAACACTTGACAGTATTTCAAAATCGCTTGCCGAAGTTTCAGAAGCGGGAACAATTTTTCAAAAATACACTTTAGAGGGTGCATTATATATGGGGAAAGTGCTTTACATGAGAGTGGATATGTTAGACGTAGCAAGCCTAAAAATGACAAAGCTAATGATGACTGACGCAATAATTCAAGCACGACGAAAAACAGCGAATACCGTCATAATTGCCGATGAACTATCATTTTACGTGAATTTCACGATTAGCTCCGCTTTAGCGACTGTTAGAAGTATGGGTCTAAAATATATTTTAGCACTCCAAGATTTAGCCCAAATGCCTGATGGTTTGAGAGAGGCTATTTTGTCAAACTGCAATTTAAAATTATTTTATAAAATTTCGGACAAATCAACTTTAGAGTGGGTCGAAAAAATGGGCGGCAAAGAGTTGATTTCTAAATTTTCAAAAAAAGATAATGACACAAGTATATCTCAAGATACGGAAGACAATCTAAATGCGACACGTCTTAGAGCTATGCCAAGAGCGGGAACTGCTATTGTAATAGCTGAAGCCGATTATACACCAGCAATAATCGACACAAATTTTATAGCAGTTTCGCAAGAGTTTGATTGGACTGCTCATGAAACTGTAAATGATGATATATCGCTTTCAGATGTCGATAAAAAATCAAATGAAGTTAATTATAAAGTTTTCATAAAAGAGAAAAAATCATTGTTAGCAGATAGTGATTTATTTGGATACGAATTTGGGAGTTTAGAATTATAATGTAATTTATTACAATTAACATTTATATGGTATAATATCAATTACCAAGCAACTATGGAAAAGCCTTGTATCTTTTTTTGAGATACAGGGCTTTTT
>WFMP01000009.1 GCA_015489035.1 Candidatus Altimarinota bacterium | reverse complement strand
ATTATTATGTTTATCCAGATATTATAGATTCTACTAATGAAATCATTTCTGCTTGTATGGGTGGATGACTTTTTGATGAGAAAAAATTTATTGTGATAAAATGAGTTCCAAAAGACGGATTAAATAAGATTTCTTCTTCTGATCAAGAAAAATTAGAAAAGTTTTTTACAGAACATATAGATAATTTATCTACAGATAATGTGATAGCTATCGTAAGTTATAAACCTGACAAAAGAACTAAATTTTATAAATTTCTATCAAAAAAATCAAATATTGATTTAAAGGAATTTAAGACTTTTTCAGAAAAAAAATTGATAGCATATCTTATAAAAACCTTTCAAATAAATGAAGGTTTAGCAGAGTATGTTATTTGAAAAACTTGAACAAATTTGTTTACAATTCATAATGAGTTAGAAAAAATATTAAAAGTTTCTCCAAATATTACAAAAGAATTGGTAGATAAATATGTAAATACAAATACTGAGCAAGATAGTTTTGCTTTACTTGACAATTTAAAGAACAAAGAAAAGGCTATTAAAATATTACAAAATTTACAAGCAAATCAGGAGGATTTTTTTAAAATATTGTGATTACTTTATTGGAATTTGAAAAATATAATTTTGATAGTTGAAAATAAAAAAGATGGATTAACTTCAAAAGAGATAGCTACAAAACTATGAGTTCATCCATTTGTTGTTTGAAAAATTTATAAATATAACAATGATTTTTGAGTTTATAAAGATATGTTTAAAAAACTAATAGATTTGGACTATGCTATAAAATCTTGAAAAATAGATAGTTGATTATGATATTTATATCTTAAAAAGATTATTTTGGATATAAAAAAATAGTTTGAAAAGTAGTGAAAAAGTTTTATATTCAGTTTATTTAGTTTCTTAATTATTTTTAAAATGAGAACTATTATTTTAGTGTTAATATTTTTTGTAGCTTGATTTGTGGTTGGTGGATGATTGTGATTTAAAGTAAGTATGGATTTGTCTTATGATCAGATGGTAAATAGTTTAAATACAAATTTAAAAGACCAATTAAATACATGATCGGCAAGAATAAATAGTATTTTGGAACAAAAAAAACAAGAAGCTATCAAACAGCTGGAAGCACAAAAAGAAAAAATTTTATCTGATATAAAAGCTAGATTGAAGAAAGCTATTACTGAAAAGATAGATAATATGTTTAAATAATAATTAAATTTTAGTTAAATAATTTTTCTATGAATAAAAAAACTGAACAAATATTGTTTTGAGAGAAAAAGAGTGTAGGTACTTTTTTTGACCATATGTTATTAAAAATAAAGGAGCATAAAGAAAAAAATGGGAGAATTTTGATAATCACTACTACCAAAAGATCAGCTGAAGAGGTAGCTAATTTACTTTTAGAAAAGTGATATAAGGCTTATTTTTTGCATTCGGAAATTGATACTCTTGAGAGATTTGAAATTATAAAAAGACTTAGAAATTGAAAAATTGATGTTTTGGTGTGAGTAAATTTACTTAGAGAATGAATAGATTTACCAGAAGTAACATTTATTGGTATTTTTGATGCAGATAATGAGTGATTTTTGAGAAGTAAAACAGCTTTGATACAAATTATTTGAAGGGCAGCAAGAAATCCTAATTCTGAAGTTGCTCTGTATGCTGATAAAATAACAAATTCTATGTATGAAGCTATTATGGAGACTTATAGAAGAAGACAAGTTCAAATTGAATATAATAAAAAACATTGAATTACTCCAGAAATAGCTATTAGTAATATTAAAAATTTACAGGCTGCAAGAGATGATGATATAGATATTTTTCAAAAAAGAGAAAATGATAAAAAAAAGAAATTAAAAAGAATGACAAAAAAAGAAAAAGAAATGATATTAAAAAATTTAGAAAAACAACTTAAAGAAGCTGTAAGTCATTGGGAATTTGAGAAAGCTACCGAATTAAGAGATCAGATTATAGAAATAAATAAAGAGTAAAAAATTATGTTATTTATTTTTAGTGCTTTTTGGTTGAAAATTTATCTGAATAAAAAACAAATTGAAATATAACTTTAAATCTTTATTATTTCGGACAAATGTCCTTCCTGTAGATATTCCAAACGGAAAGGAAAGTCCCTGCATCCAAGAAAGTTAAAAGACTAACGGTTTTTGAGAAACTTTATGTTTCAAAAAGAAAGTGTCACAGAGACTATACTATTCTAATTTATTTTAGAAAAAAGGTGAAAAGTAAGGATGAAATATTTATTATTTCTACTTTTGTTTCAATACTTGATGAGTATTGTCAAGGTAAACCTTTGATGGATGTAAGGTGGATAGGAAACTTGAAGCTGCTTGATATCAGTTATAAACTGATTTAGATAGATTTCTACTAATACAAAACAGGGCTTATACGAAGGACATTAAATTTTAAAATTTTATTTATTAAATATTATTATGGAAAAAGAAATTATAAAATGATGACAATCTAATATTGAAGTTAAATTAACTATTACTCCAGATGAATTTGCAAAATTAGAAGAAAAAGCAACTAGAGAATTATGAAAAGATGTAGATATTCCAGGTTATAGGCCAGGTAAAGCACCTATAGAAGATATTAAAAAAAGAATTAATGTAGAATATTTACAATGAGCAATCTATGAACAAGCTGTAAATGATGCTTTGCAAGATGCTGTTAAAGAACATCAACTTATTTGAGAAATATATGATATAAATAATGAAAAAAAATGAGATAATATTGTTATAACTTTTAAGGTTGATAAATATCCAGTTGTAGAAGTTAAAAATGAAAATTATAAATCTGTGGAACCTACTTTACCAGATGAAACTGTAAATGAAGAAGATATTGAAAAAGCAGTTAAATGATTGCAAACTCAATTTGCTGAATACAAAGATGTAGAAAAAGTAGATACAGAAAAAACTTATACTAAATTAGAATTAGATTACTTAAATGATAAATGAGAAAAAGTAGGTGATGGTAAAGTTTTCTTAGCAAAAGAAGATTATGCTGAATTTCCTATGTTAAAAGAAAGTTTTGATGGTAAAAAAGTGTGAGATTTTGTAGAATTTGATTATTCTGATAAATTACCAACTTTGTTACAATATTTCAAAAAAGATAAAGATGAATTAAAAATAGCTAAAGTAAAAGCTACAATTACAGAAATTAAAGAATCTCATTTACCAGAAGTAAATTTGGATAATATTGAAAAATGGTTTGGTAAAAGATATGAAAATTTAGATTGATTTTACGAAGAGATAAAAAATACTTTGTGAGTTGAAAAAAGAAGAACTGAATTGAATAAATTTGTAGAAGATTTAGTAAAAAAAATAAATGATTCATTTGAATTAGTTATTCCGAAAACTCTTATAGATCAAGAAATTAAACAAAGAATAGAAACTTTGACACAAAGATATGGTGGAAAAGATAATTTTGAAAAAATGCTTAAAAGTATGAAACCAGAAGAAGTTAAAAAATTCTATGAAGATTTGACTACTGCTGCAAAAGAAAGTATTTGAAATTTCTTAATTTTGATGAAATATGCTGAATTAAATAAATTGATTGACCAAATTGATTTTAAGAAAGACTTAGATTTAGAAGAGAAATTATTATCTTTGTTTAAAAAAGAAGATAAAAAATCTAAATAATAAATATTTATTTAATTAATAATTTATAAAAAAATGATACCAGGAATGTGAGGTTTAGGTGATATGAAACAAATGTATACAAAATATCAAGAATTACAAAAAAAACTTTCAAATACTCTTATAAGAGCTAAAGAAGCTTGAGTTATAGTTGATATTACTGCTGATACAAAAATTAAAGATGTTAAGATAGAAGATGAAAATTTATTATCTATCGAAGCTAAAGAACAACTTGAAGAGGCAATTAAAAAGGCTTTTGTAAAAGGTCAAGAAAAAGCACAACAAGTTGCTATGGAAAAAACAAAAGAAATATTAGGGTTTGATCCAAGTCAATTAGCTTGAATGATGTGATGACAAGGTGGTGGATGATTCCCAGGTTTAAGTTAATATAAAAATTTTTGAGCTAGTTTAGCT
>WFMP01000008.1 GCA_015489035.1 Candidatus Altimarinota bacterium | reverse complement strand
GTTTATATATTGTTTATTATTTTTTTCTTTAAGTTTTTTTGAGAAAAATTTAATATTAACTAATTTTTTATAATATAGTTGAAGTTCATCAACAGTTGATATCGAATTTAAACTATTTTCCCGATTTCACACTTTATTTATTTTTTCTTTATCTATTAGATATCATAATTTTATTAAATAGTTATTTAATGTATTTAAAAATTTTATAGTTTTTTTATCTTGAGGTAATTGTTTAATCTTTTCTGATAGACAATAAAAGAAACTAATAGCATTTATTTTATCAAGATTTTTAATTATTTGTGAAAACTTACTATTTGAAGATGTATAAAAATTTACAATTTCTTTATCTGTATTTAGGTTTTTTATTATATTTGGCCAATAATTTTTTTGTCATATCCTAGAAGTATTAGCTTTTTGTGTTAAAATTTCTTTTTGAATATTTTCTTTCAATTTATATTCAGAATTTATTTCTTTTAAGTATTTAACTAAAATATTAAGTTTAAATAACATTTCATAGTAAGATATTCATTCTTTTATGTATAATTGTAATTGTTTTTTTAATGTATCATATTTTTCGAGATTACTTATAAAAGAATTTATGAAATTTTCAAAAAATGATATACTTTGTTCTTTATTTTTAAGTTGTATTTTCTTTTTAAATGTGGAACCTCAAAAATAGTTATATAAACTAGATAATTGTGATATATCTAGATTATCAAATGTGTTTTCCCAATCTATAAAATTTCATTCTTTGTTTATTTTATTTGTTCTCAATATATTGTATAATTCTTGAGACAATCATTTATTCTTATTTTGTTTTCAAGTTTTTAATTGTTCAAATTTTTCCATATTTTAAAAATATTTAATATAAATAATACTGTCATGTATAATATATTTAATTTCAAAGTCAATAATTCTTTTTTCTTTAAATTTAAATTAATATATTTATAACTACGAATATTAATCGATAATTTTATTAGAAAATATCTAAAATGTATATTCAAAATCCAGAGCAGTTTATAAAAGATAATTTAATTAAAAATTTAGATAAATCAAAAGCTACAAAAATTTATACTAATTTACTAGAAAGTTTAAATCATTTTAATTATTTGTATTATGTAAAATCCCAACCAGTTATATCAGATTATGAATATGACTTACTTTTTCATTATTTGGAAAAATTAGAAAACAAATTTCCAGATTTGATTAGAAAAGATAGTCCTACACAAAGGCTTACAAATCAAATACAATCAGATTTTAAAAAAGTAAAACATCAATATCTACTTTTATCTTTGGAAAATACTTATAATGCAGATGAAGTATGAGAAAAGTTAGAAAAAATAGAAAAAGATTTACAGGATAAAAATAAAGTAGATCCCGTATCAAGCACGAGATGACAGAACAATGAACTAAATTCAGAATGAAAAATTCTTGATATATCTTTTTATATTGAGCCTAAATATGATGGTTTATCAGTTGAATTAATTTATGAAAATGGTTTTTTAATACAATGAATTACAAGGTGAAATGGAGAAATTTGAGAAGATATTACAGAAAATGTAAAAACTATAAATTCTATTCCTTTAAAAATTGATTATAAAGAATAATTACATGTAAGAGGGGAAGTTGTGGTGAAAAAATCTATTTTTGAAAAAATAAATAAAGAAAGAGAAAACCAATGATTAGAAACTTATTCAAATCCCAGAAATTTAGCTTCGGGTTCGTTGAGACAGCTGGATGTAAGTATTACAAGATCAAGACATCTTGATATGGTAGTTTATGAAGTATTAAATTTTAAAGATACTTGAGTAAAAACTCATCATAAAAGTCTAGATTTTTTAGAAAAACAATGATTTTGGGTGTTTGATTTTTGTAGTATAATTGATAATTGAGAATTGATAATTGAGAATTGAGAATGAAAAAATGAAAATGTATGTCATTCCTGCGAAAGCAGGAATCTTCCTAGTATTAAAAATAGAGAAGATCCCGTATCAAGTACGGGATGACAACAATTAGATGATGATGAAATAAATTCAATATGGCAAAATAATTATAAAGAATCATTATTTAAAGAAAGACATTGATTGAAAAAAGAAGAAATTTTGGAAATTGTAAATTCTAATGAAATTAAAAACTTACTTGATGAACAAGATGTGGAATTTGATGGGTTAGTGGTGAAAGTAGATGATGATAAGTATTGGAATGTTTTGTGAGAAACTGCTCATCATCCCAAACGGGCTTTTGCATATAAATATCCAGCAAAACAAATTTCTACACAAATTTTGGATGTAGAATTATCAGTTTGAAGAACTTGAGTTATTACCCCGGTAGCT
>WFMP01000007.1 GCA_015489035.1 Candidatus Altimarinota bacterium | reverse complement strand
TTCCTATGATAATATTTAAAATTAAGTAAATATTTTTTTTTTTTTTTTTTATAATAAAAACAAGTTACAACCTGTTCTAATCAATAATATAATTTATAAAAATTATGAGTTTGAAATCCTTTATTGTTTTTTTTACATTTATAGCATATTTCATCATGAGGTTGAAACTTAAACTTTATTTTTTTATCAAGATATTTTCACAATTTATTTGAATTCAAATCTTTCTTAGGGAAAAGGATATTTAGCATACAAAAGTAATTGAAAGTAAAAAAGTTTTTTGTATTATGATTTCATAATTTATTTTTTAAATTCTTTATTTCAATGAATTTATTTTCAAAAAATTTAATATTCTCAAATACTAAAATATTATTAATATTACTCATCTTTCATTTTTTAATGGTAACATTTTTAAAATTTGAACTTGGATTAGATCTACATATAAATTTCTTCCACTCGGATATATGGAATTTATGGAAAGATATCTATTTAATTTTTATCTATATTCTAATAATTTGATATACTTTCAAAAACAATATTTTAAAAGCAAACCTTATTAAAAAGAAAAAATTATACATACTATTTTCTTCAGTAATTATAATAAGTTTGATGATCACATTTTTACATTTCCACTGATTAAAATGACTTATTATATGATTTAAATATGATTTATGGTTTTTATTTCCTGCAGTATTTTTCTCATTAATAGATTGGACAAAAAAAGATATAAATAAATTATATAGACTTATATTAGATTTATTAAAAATAGTGATAATTTTATGTATTATATTTGCTATTATAAGATTTACACATCCTAAATTGTTATTTTTATTGTGATATGGTCCCATTTCAAATTGGACAGCTTTATGATATCCTCCTATGCTATTCCAAACTTGACTTAATGGAATACAAAGATTATCATGAGTCTTTTCTTGACCAAATCATATGGCATTCTATTTTATAACATTTTGACCAATCATCTTATTTAGTATCTTTTCAAAAAGATTACATTATATTTGGTGAATTTTATATATTATATTATTATTTTGAACACTATCAAGAAGCTGAATATTAGCATTTTGAGTAGAAGTATTTTTAATATCTATATTTTTATTTAAATATTATAAAAATCTTAGAAAATTCATACTTGCATGATTTATAGCTGTATGAGTATGAATTTTAAGTTTAGGCTCTTACTTATATTTCTCATGAAAATATAATCAAATTATATTGAGATGAGCAAGCACAAAATGACATATAATAAGATCCGAAAATACCATAAATGACATAATACATAATCCATTATGACATGGAATGTGAACAGCCTGACCAGCCGCACATTATATAAAACACGATATAATTCCTGAAAGTTGGTTTTTACAAATGTTTTATGAATTGTGAATATTTTGATGATTACTTTGGTTTAGTTTTATATTTTATATAATTTTTCTAACCTATAAAGACATAAAGATAAATTATCCTTCTCTACAAAATAAAGATATACTTAAAATATCCTTAACGATATGAATGTTATGATTATTATTTCAAGGACTTGTTTTACATTGTTTCGAAGATAGTATGACAAGTTTACCATTATTTATTATAATTTGAATTCTTTTATGATTTAACAATAGCAATGTTAAAAAAAATTAAAAATATTTTATCATTAGAAAGTATATGGAAAAAAATAATAGCATACGGGTTATTAATCATATTTTTTATAGTAACAAAAGATTTCCTTTTAATGTTTTTATTAACATTCTTATTCGCATATTTAAGTTTTTCACTTGCAAAGTTTATAATAAAAATAATTAAAACATATATAAAAAAAGAAAATAAACTTATAAATTTTATTGTAAGCTTAAACTTTATATCAAGCATTTTATATATTATATACATATTTTGATTTATATATTTTCTATCACATTTAGTTCCTTTACTCATATCAGAATTAAATAATCTATCAAAACATATGCCAATGATATGAAATTATATTAAATCTATCACAAATCCTCTTGGACATTTGCAATCAACTCAAAAAATTGTTATCAATGATTTAAATAAATTAATGAATGAAAAAAATATATGAATTGTGATGAATAGCATACAACATATAAAAACTTTTTGATGAGAATTAATTAAAGTTTTTCTTTCATTCATACTAAGTTATTTCTTTATAATCGACAGAAAAAAATTACATAAATATCTAGAATGAATAAAGTCAAGCTCTGTAAATTTTCTTTATAATGAATATAGTTTCTTATTTTGAAAAATAGCAAAATGATTTTTACTTATTTTTAGAGCACAAGCCAAAATAGCCTTAGTGAATGCAATATTAACATTTATATGACTTCATATTATTTCAATCATATTTTGACACACAATACCTTATATATGAATATTAATTTTTATTGTATTTACATTTAGTTTCATACCTGTGTTATGAGCTATTTTATCATCTATTCCGATTGCTCTTATAGTTTATAATATAGATTGATTTAATGGAGTAATAGCTGTTGTTATAATGGTTAGTATCATACATATCATAGAAGCATATATTTTGAATCCGAGATTCATATCAGAAGAAGTAGAATTGCCTATAAGTCTAACTTTTTTAATACTTCTAATATGAGAACATCTTTTGGGTACGATATGACTTATTGTATCAGTTCCTCTATTTTACATTACAACAGAAATTTTAAAAGATATAGATTTAGGAATAAAGAAAAAAATATAAAGAAAAAAATATAAAGAAAAATACTAATAGAAATATATCTATTAGTATTTTTTAAAATTTTGAAGACAATAGGAATTTTAGTATTTATCGTTAATGGCTTACAATCTGTATTTAATCATATTAGTTCATAATTTTTTTAAAAATAGAGACTTTAATTAAAACATAAGACAGCATATCATTTTTATATTAGTCTGCAAGTTTTTTTATTTTTTTATTCCATTATATTTTATAATATATTTTGCCAAATCTTTATATACTTTTCATGCTGTACAAACTCACCATTGACATTGTCTAGGTCTATTAACTTTTACCACTATAACGTATTTCAAATCACTAGCAGTAACTATTCAAACAAAAGATCAGTTTGTCCATCAAATTGAATGCATATATCTTCATCTAAAAGATAATTGTGAAGTTCAAGTTTTTCATCAAAGTGTATAATTTTTGATTGCGAGACTAATAAGATCTCAGTGATATATTGTGCTATACAATGCATAAATCATATCTTTCGATATAGTAGAATCGAATACTTTTGATATGATATATTTACCAAACTTTATTATATCATTTTTTTTAACTATTTTTTTTACGATAGTTGGTTTTAATAAATATCATCCATTGACTACTGCTGAGACAGTCATTGCCATTTGTATTGGTGTCACTAATATTCATTGTCAAAATGCATTATTATAAAATCTTGCTTTTGAAAAATGTTGAAGTGCCGATATTACTCAAGGTTGTTCTCAAGCTAGCTGAATTCAAGTTATTTTATTAAATCATAATTGAGTCAAATAATTATAATAAATATCCTTTCATACTTTTTTTATCAATTTTACCATTCAAACATTACAAGATCGTTCAAGTGCATGTAAAAAAGTATGATATCAAATACATTGCCTTGCTACATTTTTAATAGTGTATGGTCATATTTTTATATGTCATGGGTCTGTATAATAATTATACAAAGATACATTTTTCGAATCTACACCTATAGCCTCTGTAATAACTTTAAAAATACTTCAAGGTTCATACGGTTCAGAAATAATTTGATCAAGAAAAGTCCTAGGTCACAATAAGTTCTTAAAAATATATTTTTTTAATTTAGGATTAAATCTTTCTTTAAAAGTAGCATTTACCAAATGTCATTTTTTTTCAACTAACATAGGTATATCATAATAACTAGTTGCCATATTTCATGAAAGTAGATAATTATATTTTTTAGTAAGTGGCTTAATTTTATAAATTTGTTTCCAACTATTCGGATTAAAATTTGGATATGAAGCTAAGGCTTTCACTTCTCAATTAAATGGATTTACAATTACTGCCGACACATCATCAGCCTTAAATTGATAATACGCTTTTTTAATAATTTTTTCTACCTGTTTTTGTAAACTATAGTTAATAGTTAAATAAACATCAGCACCATTTTCAGCTTTTTTAGTTTTTATAGAATCAGATCATATTGTTCATATCCAAGGAGTATTCATTCATATAATTTTACCTTCTTTTCATTTTAGAATATTATTATAATATCATTCTATTCATCATACACCATTTCCATTGTTAATATATCATAATACCTGAGATAAAAATGTATTATATGGAAAATATACAAAGGGATGTTTTTGGAATCAAATTCAATGTAACAATGGTATTTTTTTATTTTTATCTCATCTATATTTCTTTTTCAATTTTTTAATTTTATCTATCCGGGTTGGACTAACGTAATCTGCTATTTTTACATATCTTCTTGGTCTCTTATTTAATATTCTAGTTAAATATCATTTTGAATATTTATTATTTACTTTTCACAATATATCATATAATGTATTAATATACCTATTCAAATCATTTATTCCATTCAAATTTACATAAACATAATTATTATTTTGGATTGTAATTGCAGTTAATCAAGATTTTTTTAATGCATTAATAATTTCTTTGTTAGAAAAAAATCATAAATATGCTTCTGTTATATAGCTTTTTTTAAGTAAATTTTCCAATCTTGCTTTGATTGTATTTTGTAAGATCCCAGTTGTGATATAGCTTAAATCCATATTTTCAGACAAAGATGTATTAGATAGATTTCAAGTTCAAGTCTTCAATTCTTGTCTAATTAATTTTACCTTTGCAAATCTTTCCACATTTTTTACACATGTAAATTTGTTTACTTTATTTAATTTATACCTATCACAAAAATCATCATACAAAATAGGAGTTAATAATTTTGATGTTTTTGTATCATTCCAGATAATATAAGGGTCTGCATACAAAGTATATAAATTTATATTTTCTGTCAAGGCTATTTTACCTCCATTTTTATTTTGTAAATAAATATTTCATCTTGCAGGTTCAAGGTTTGATATACTATAATGTTCTGAGATAAGGAGATTATTATACTCATTATATTTTATAATTTGTAAATAATATAATCTAATTATTAAAACAAGAAATAATAATCAAAAAAACATGAGTAAATAATCATATTTATTTAATCTAACATTATATCTAAATTTAAACTTGATCTTTAATCTTTTTAACATAAAAATATTTTAACTCTAAAAAAACATTTTATATATACTTATTTTGATACTATTCTTCAATAGAAAAAATTTAACTAATAATGTTTATTTAAAAAACTACCCATAAAGGTAGCCTTTTCTTTTTTTAATATCATTTTGATACTCTCAACATACCAAACAAGTCTTTACTTCATATTGGAGCATTTAGCCATAAATTAGGATTTGACGTAACAGTTAAGCTTGCTCAGTTCTTAATTGCCCGAGCAGGACCAAATCAATTTCTAAAATAATTTTTAAGAACTGATCTTCTTTTTTCGTATATTTTATCTGCATTCTTTCAAACAAGTACTCATTTTATTTTTAATCTACCATCAGCATACCATCTAGATGAATGCGGATTTGTATTCAAAATTTTATCTGATGTGCTAGCAGGTCAAGCAACTTCAAATCATTCATCTGTAATATAATATCAATCCAACACTGTTTGTTTATTCATATTTGCATTTTCAAATATTATCTTTCCATTTTTTACTACCAACATCAAAGGTCAAATAATATTCCCATTTATAGTAACATTTCCAGATTCTACAAGAATAGTAGTTGGTTGTGTAACATCTCAATGTATGACAATATTTTTATTTCAGATATAATAAACTTCTTGTGTAAGTAATTTTTTATAATTTACAGTAGTATCTCTAAATAAATGTTGGTCTGGTAAAACAGCATACTGTTTATATTTATTTATAAATTCTCATAATACCTTTGATAATGCTCAAGTATTATAATTACTTACAGTATTCACAGTAGATACTCCATAATGGTTTAATAATTCTCAATTAAAATGTAAATCTACATTTGATACATTTGAAAATGCTGTCCCAAGTTGCAGCATATAAGAATCTGTTACCGTAAATGTTTGAGAAGCAAAAAGTAACGGCAATGAAGAAATTACATTTCAAGTCCATTTGTATCTTGTAACATTTCACCAAATAGCATTTCAACTTCAGTCATAACCAACTATTTTATGCTTCAAATAAGATTCACACAATTCTCTATTTGTAATATAACCTTTTATAGTATTTAATCACATAGCAAATAAATGAGTTTTATTTGCAGGAATATAACTTTCTCATAATACTGAATTATCAGGAAATGCAAGCAAACTTCATCCAAATCAATTTAAATTGGATCTAGTATAAACTGGAGATCAACTTCAATTTCATTTAAATGTTTCGAATTTAACTTTTACAGTATTTTTATTCCATTTTCATACATTACTTGCATTACAGTCAGCACTAGATATATATTTTGTATTATACTTTGGTAATATCCATCCAAATGGTAAATAATCACCAGACATTATACTTCTTGTATATTGAGTATCATAATCTGATAGAAATTTATGTTTAATTCAATTCCAAGTTTCTTCGTCAAACCCATCACATTCTGGACAAGCCCAAGTCGCTCAAGAATAAGCTCAATAAATTTTTATAACTCATGAATTAAATTTTATATTTGCAGCACATGACGTAACTCAACAATTCCATTTAAATTGTTTATTATTTATACTAGGATCATACTGAGGTGACAAAATAGCTCAATTTGTACAAAAATCACTATGATAAGCAGAATTATAAGGATGTTCTAATTCACTTATTTTATTTGATCAATTATTAAGTTCTGTAGCTAAAGGTCAACAATTTCATGAAGAACAAGAATTAGTTGATGCACAAGAATCTCAATTTCATCATCATCATCATCAATTTCATCATCATCAATTTCATCATCATCAATTTCATCATCATCAATTTCATCATCATCAATTTCATCATCATTCAGAAGGTGGTGTATTACTACTATTTCTACTTGCACTACAATTTACTGATTGATTTCACAACTTACATGTCCAAGATGAACTACTTCATTTAGCTGGAAAAGCAGGATTAGCTGGATCGGCAATTTCATAACTTTTGGCACAAAATGTATTTGAACCATACGAAGTAGCATCAGCAGAATAATTTTTTTCCGCAGTACCACAAGTTGGCCTAACTATTTTACAAGAGGTATTACAAGCTACACCATTTTTAA
>WFMP01000006.1 GCA_015489035.1 Candidatus Altimarinota bacterium | reverse complement strand
ATATGAATTTTTTGTTAAAATTGATTGAAAAAAAGTATCTCTTAAGTTAAAAGTTTTGACAAAATAACAATGAAATATATAATATTAGAGTATTTTTTTATAATTTTTATGTAATTGTTATGTTCAAAAAAATATTATTCGTATTGTTGTCTTTTTGTTTAATATTTTTTTGAACTTCAAATGTACTTGCTTCTTCATGGGGAACTGATAATCCAAATAAAATTATAGATTGACTTAAAGATAGCAAAATTCAATCTACTGCTTTAAGCTGAGTATGATGAAAACAACATCAGTGAATTGAAACCACACTTACTAAAATTAAATGAGATTCAACCGGTTATATTCAATGGTTGTGATTTATATGATTATCTATTGCTCTTATTTTGATTATTTATAATGGTATGTTATTGTTATGAAATTTTACATGAGAAGATAAATTATCAAAAGTAAAAAAGAGATTCTTAAGTTTAATATTATGAGTTATTGTGCTTACAAGTTGATATATTATAATTAAATTAGTTATGAGTTTAATATCACAAATTTTTTAGTTAATATTTATACTTATATGTTTGTATTTAAAGGAATTAGAAGTATAAAAAAAGAAAATTGAGAAGAAAATAAAAGAATAATATGATTTACAACTTCTCCTGAGAAAGTAATAAAACCGTTGTTGTCATATTTTTCAATCGTTGTTATGTCTTTTTCTGAACATAAAGAAGAATTATTGTGAAATTTTTATGAAGTTTGAATTTTTAAAGATGAAGTTAATGCAAATATCGTATTTCAGGTTGAATGAAAAATAAGAGATGCATTTTATTATTTTGATAGTACTTTTGGTATTACAAATATTAAATATATAAAACCTTATTGAAGAGAAATATCAGAAGAGAAATTAAAAATTGTTTTAGATAAATTACTTAAAGAAAAGCAAGAGAAATTATTATCAAAAGATTGAAAAAATAAAAATAAATGATCAAACTTAAAAGATAATTGAGATAATATTTTTATTAACCAAAAGAAAATATTAGAATTCAAAAAAGATATTAATAGTTTTATTGAAGAAATGAAAGATTTCCTTCCTGAAGCTAAGAAGGTAGAACCTAACACTGCTTTAAGATTAGAAGATGCTGTTAATAATTTATTAAAATATAGAAACACTACAAATACTTTTAAGCTGGCTTGAGTGTATAAAGAAGCTATAGAACTTGCTGAAACATTATATGATAAATATTTTGATTACAAGAAAAAAGATGAAATTACTTCTTCTAAAGATGTAGTTATATCAGAAATAGATATTGTAAGAGAATATAAAGTTTATCAAAAAGTTCAAAGAGCAAAATCATTAGAAAAAATAGATACAAAAGAATTTTGATTTCCTTGGTATGAAGTATTATATTATAAAATCTTTTGAAAATTTTGAATCAATATTAAACTTATATTAAAAGAATTTAAACAAAAATATGAGTTAAACTATGTAAAAAGAGGCGATGTATTTAATTTTATTCATTTTATTATAATATTTTTAATTATAGAATATTCAGTATTTTTTGTGTATAAAGTTGTTTTAGAAAATGCTTCAATTTCAGATCAATTATCTATATATTATATATTGTTAAATATTTCATCTTTGTGATTTATATTTTCTATTTGAAAATTTATATCTAAAAAATCATTATTTTTATCTGTACTAACTATGATTTTAGTATATTTGTTTTTTATTTACATAAAATCTTATTTTTGACTTTAAAAAAACCAGAGCTAAGAAAAATCTATACTCTAGTTATTTATATTATGTTAGATTAGAGTCTGTTTTGTGAGGAACAGATTTTTTTATTTCTCTAATCCTATGCTTTTATAGATAACAAATTGATACAATATTTCAAGCTGTTAAGTTATTTTTACATTGTTTAGTTTGCTAAATATAGTAAGTATTGTTGACCTTATTTTAATTTATTTTATGCTTTTATAAAAAATAACTTTTTTAGTTAATTTTCTTTAAAACTTCTACTATAGTTCTTATCATAACACCTGATCATCAAGTTCAATATAGTGAATGATTTTCAGTTATTTCAGGTCAAGCTATATCAAAATGTATCCAATTTTTACTTTTTACAAATTCTGAAAGGAATAATCAAGCTGTGATAGTTCATGCTCACCTTGATTTGCTACAGTTTGAAATATCTGCAAAATTAGATTTTAATTTATTTTTATATTTTTTAAATAACGGTAGTTCCCAAGTTGGTTCTTTAAGTGCCCAACCGGTAGTTTTGATATGATTTAGAAGTTTTTCATTTCTTCATTCTATTACTGTTATATCTTCACCAAGTGCAACTACTGCAGCTCCAGTAAGTGTAGCAAAGTCAAAGATGTTATTAATTTTGTATTTATCTTCTACATAAGAAAGTGTGTCAGCTAAAACTAATCTTCATTCTGCATCAGTGTTGAAAATTTGAACAGTTTTTCAGTTGTACATTTTGATAATATCAGTAGGTGAGTATGCTTTTTCAGAAACTAAATTTTCTACTATTCATACTGCACATATTAAATTTTTGTTATATCAAGTTTCTACAAGATGTTTAAAAATTCACAAAGACACTGCAGAACCTCACATATCCAAATGCATATCTTCCATATATCAAGTAGGTTTTATATTGTATCCACCAGAATCAAAAGTTACTCATTTTCATATTAAAGCATCAAATCTATTTTCCTTATTAATTTTGTATTCTAAAATAATCATCCTTGGTTCGTGAGAACTTCATTTTCATACCGCATAAATACCACCTGCTCATATTTTTTTTAATTCTTTTCATTTTATTACTTTTATTTTTATATTTTTATTGTTTTTGAAGGCTTCTTTAATTTTTTCTTCATATGTTTCTGGGTTAAGTATATTTGCAGGCATATTCATTAAATTTCTTGCAAAATATATACTTTCAATTTTATTTATTATTTTATTTTCATCTACATTAGAATCAATATTTATACTATATTTACTTTTATCTTCTTTAAAATCTGAAAATTTATATAATTTGTGAGCTAGTAGTTCTATAAATATTTCTTGAGTTTGAATATCTAATTTAAGTAATTTAAAAGACATATTAAATTTATCATTTGTAGAAATTATTTCATTTCATAGTTTGATAACAATATCTTCAATATTTTCTAATAACTTTTTCTCATTTTTAATAAAAATTATGATATTGGTTTGTTTTTTATTATTTTCAATTACATTAATTTTATCTATTTTAAAATCTTCTCATTTTTCAAATTTAAAATTTTCTGTATATGATTTTAATTCTTTATTTTTAATTTTATGTTTTCCATTTATTACAAGATATATTGTATTTTTGTTAGTTTTGTTAGTAAAATTTATTTTCATTTTTTGTTTTTAATAGTTAAATATTTGTTGTTTTTATCAACTTTCTTAT
>WFMP01000005.1 GCA_015489035.1 Candidatus Altimarinota bacterium | reverse complement strand
TTATCCCTCTAACTTGAAATAAGTATATTTATTTTTTATTTAATTACAAGTCTTTTTTTACTTTTATTTGTATTATCTTTATTTTGTATTTTATATTATATTATATATATGTAGAACATAGTAAAACTAGCTTATTTCTATTGTAAAAAGTAAGCTAAGCAATGTTTTATAAGCTATAAGGTATATTTTATCATTACAGTATTTTTTCTCTATTTTTAACATAAATAAAAAACCCAAATATTTTGGGGTTATTTTTCTATAGAGCTTTATTTTAAAGAAAATCAATAAAAAATATTATTCTATTCTGTTTTGTTTTCTAAATCTGAAATATCAATATAATCTTCTTCTTCAGGTAGTGCTATTTTGTTTTCACTATTTTCTCATCAATAATTTATTGTAATATTAACTGGGATTATCATATTATCAGATGTTGTTTCTTCAGCTACTTTTGAAATATCAGACATATCTTTTAAGACAGATGATAGTTCGTGTAAATCTCTATAACTTTTAACATCTAAGTTGTCCATACTATCTCATATTTTCTGTTGACCTTTCAATATTATATCTTTAGCATTTTGAACTATCTTTGTGTATTCTCAATCTGCATTATTATGAATTTCTCTTATTATACTTTGAACTGTGGTTATTCATACCTCAAACATCTTTGCTATTTCTTTTGTTGATGTTCTGGGATGTTCTAATATATAAGTTTTTATTTCAGGTTTTAATAATTCTATTGCATAATTTTTAGGCATTCTTTTTTATTAAGTTTTAAATTAGTTGTATTATACTTTATTACTAAATTAAAGTCAATAAAAAACAAGAGATTTTACTCTCTTGATACTAACTTTTTACTTATTAGTTTTCAAGATTAAATTTTATATTATCATCTATTTCATTAAAGTATAAAAAAGTAAATTTACCTTCTTCTTCTCAACTTGTTATTATAAATATTAAACTATCTTTCTCTACACTGTCTACTATAAAATCAAAAGTTTCTCAATCTATTGTAGCTGTTCAAGTTATTCCTTTATAATACATATAAGGAGTGCAAGTATGTATTCAATCTTTACTTAACTTTTTTCAACATCTTTTACATCTCATTGTATCTATTTAAAAGTTAAAACTTTCTTTGTATTCTGTGATATCAAAGTTTCTTTTGATATTCCCTTTTTTGAAGTTCTTTATAGCTTTCATAGTATCAACAAGCCTTTCATTAAAGTCTCAAGTAATTCTTTCTAATATCATATTCTTATTCTTTCTATATGTAAGCAGACAAGCATTTTTAATTAAGTCATCAACTTCTTCTTGATATTGTTTATCTATGTTTCTTACTCCATCATCTTTTATATCTAATTCAGGTGGTAAGAATATCAACACATCATATAAGTTTATCATTGCTTGTTGAGTAAGTAATCTTAATTGTTGATTTTCAGAGTATCATAATAATACTTGTAATGGTGTATCTGTAATTAAGTTCTCATTTTCAGTAGCTGTTTGTGTAGTTTTTTGTAATAAGTATCTTTGATATTTTTCTTTCTCAACTGGTGTATGATGATTAAAATCAAATCCTAATGTATCAGCTAACTCTCTTTCAGAGTTTATATCTAATTTATAATCTGGTAAGTAAGCACTAACTTCTTTAGCTAGTGTGGTCTTACCAGAACTAAATGCTCCTGCTATTCCTATTTTCATTTTATATATTTATCTAATAAATCTTCTATTGCCTCCATAACTACTGTAGGTCTTCATATTAAATCTCACTCTGGATATCAAAGTTCTAATATTTCTTTAAAATATTTATCTCTAATGTTAGCTAAAAACTTTTCATAATCATTATTTATTTTTTCAAATTGTAATTCTCAAATACAAATTTCTTCCATATTTATATATTTAATCAACTAAAACTTCATACTGTTCTCAGTAAAAGTCCTCTTCTATCACATAAGATAGTGATGGACAATTCTTTTCTTTTATCTGTGAATATATATCATCTATAACTCAAGGTCATTGAAATACTTTTCTTAATTGTGTTCTTGACTTTGCTATAAATAATACCTTATCATACTTATCCATTAAGTAAACTTTACACTTACTTGTATTTCATCAAGGTAATCCTTTTGCTAAATAATCATCTTTACTTATTGTAAACTCTTCTCATTTCCTCCTTAAATATCAATTTAACATTTTATAAATTGTTCTATAATTTCTTATAGCTTTAGGGATTAATTTCATAATCTCTACTCAATTAGCTTTATTGTACCGTCTATTTTGTATTCACTTTATAGAGTGAACTACAGTAACTC
>WFMP01000004.1 GCA_015489035.1 Candidatus Altimarinota bacterium | reverse complement strand
TTTAAAAATATTTATTGAGCTTTTTTAATATCTTCTAATGATAAATCTAAATCTTTCATTATCTTTCTTATAGTTCATTTTGGTAAATCTATATTTGAATGTAATGGTATAATAGTAGATTTATTATTATAAAAAATAAAACAATGACTTCATTTTTGTCTTACTATTTTTGCATTATTTTTTAATAAATATTTAAGCAACTTCTTTCAGCTGATCACTAGATCTCACATTATTAATATTTAAATCAATAAAATAGTTCATCAAAAATCTTTTATTTCAAACTTCTATTTCCTTATTTTCTATCATCTCTTTATATAAAGAAATCACTTCATCAATATTTTTAAAAAGTTCTTCTTTTGTTTTTCAATAAGTATGAAATCATTGTAAGACAGGACTTTCTGCAATATATATTCCATCCTCATCTTGATAAATAGTAATTGGTATATTCATTTATAAAAAAATTAGAAACTAAATATAATTAGAATACTAAACTTTCAACCATAGTTTTCAAGATAAATATATTTAGACTCAGTTCAAAGAGTTCGGACTTATTTCAACTACTTTTCTCCATCTCTGGAACTTTCTAAACAAAAAAACTCACTGAACGTGAGTTAAAAATGTTTTTTATTTTATTTGATTTTTACAAACATAAGCTGTGCTCTACTTCAAATAGAACTTTGCAATAATCTTCATAATATTCTTTGAATTTGTTGTTTATTTCATCAAGATTTTTTTAATTCTCACATTATATTATTAAATTGTAAGAAAAATACTTTTTCATCTGAAGATAACTTATCAAAGTTTTTTCAACCTCAATTCAATAATTGTCAAATATTATTTATATTTAAACCAAGTACATCTGCTAAATCTCAAGCAAATGCCAGAGGTTGTTTTGTAGCTCTATAAACTAATATTCAAAATATTGCATTTATTCATTGGAAATATTCTTTTTGTCAAACTAATCTTGGCAAGAATCTAACTGCAGACATTTCATATCTTATTTTTCTCAATTCTTTTGGATTAGTTATTCAAGTAACTTTAGATAAAACTTTGTTGGATACAACCAAGGCATACTTTATTCAAAGATTATTTGTATAACCATATTCCAAAAGTCAGCTCTGAGCCAAATCTACGAAATGTGGGAATACTCATTCTTCAGTTATATTTCAGTTAGCATCAGTTTTTCCATAGTATCTATACCATAATCATTCATTTCATTTTCATTGAACTACAGAAGCAATGTTAGGATCCAAAACTATATCTGTAATTCATTGATCTTTTAATCTTTTATAAAATTTATTTATATTATCATCAGATCACCATCTCCATAATTTTTGTAAAAATTGATCATTTTGTATTCTATTTTGATCTTTCACAAAATATCTCATATAAGTTCATCAAATTATTGCAGTTTGATTTTTAGTTCTATCATCAATTGCTTTAATCGGTTTTTTATAAGCATTAAATTGAAGATTAAATACATTGCTAGATTTATAAGGAATTATTAATTCTTTTTTAGGAACTATTCATCCATTTGCTAATGTATAATTTACAGTTTCTCAAATAGAAGATCTATACCAAGTTTGAACTTGTCATCCTCATTGACTTGCTATTCTCATAAGATTTAAAAATATTCAAATTGAAATAACTCACAATAAAACATAAATAAGTAAGTTTCTATCTTTTAATCTATTTGTATAAAATATAGTTGTAATAATTAACCAAACAATACCACCTATATCATACCAAACTATACCAGAAGCTACAAAATACCAGATTGTCCAACCAACAAGAGTGGCAAATGAAAATGCAAATAGTATTTCTCCATCTTTAAATTGTTTTTTATCTTTTTTGATGAATCAAACTATCATAATTCAAATTGAATAAATAAGAGCAAAAAATGTTAATATAGCTAGAATTAACCAAGTTATACCAATATCAGTATAGTAAGAACTTAAATTTTGTAATGACCAATTAAATGTTACATTAAATGGAATTATATATTTATAAGGAATTTTTACTTGATGATATATTATTACTTTATCCTTTAAGTTTCTTAATATTTCTACATTTTTAGATGTATCAAAAATTTTAGGATAATCAGAAATATTTAATTTTCAATTAGCTAACAAACTTTTTATTTTCTTTATGAGTTGTGTTTCTGTATTTTTTACAAGTTGTTTTTTAACTTTATTTTCTAAACTCCAATCAGGAAGGTCAGTTGAATTAATTCAAAGTTGTTTTGCTAAATCTTTTAATTTTCATCATTTCTTATTTTGATTTATTATATTTAATATAGTTTTTTCAAAAATATCATTATTTTTATTAGAATATATTTGAACAGTTTTATTATTTAATATATTTTCAATCCTAACATCTTTTGTCGATAAAGCATATTCTTTGTTTGAACAAGTTGATTTATTAAACAATTTTTGATTAAAATAAATACAATAAGTCTTTTTAAAATTCGAAGGAACTATAAAACTCCACCAAGGATTTCAAAAATTTTTCTTACCATAACCTGCATATCTACCATTATCCTCATGATAAGAAGATCCTAAATCTTTTTTTAATCAAGAATATAAACTTCAAGTTAATTCTTTTTTAGGTAAGGTAGGTAAGCTTTCTCACATTATCAATCATGAAACAAGTTTTGTAGGATTTAAATTTAAGTTATGGTCATTAATTTCTTCTACTATTCAAAAAAATCATTTTGTAAATAACAATGTTCAAATAAATCATCAAATAAAGATTAAGATTCAAAATACTTTTGCTTTATCTTTAAATAATTTTATTATAGGTTCTATAACAGATAATGTAAATCATGTTCATAAAAATCATAATGATAAAGAATAAGGTACAGCTTTATCAAATCATCTAAATTTTAAAAGTGCTAATAAACCTGCAACAAATAGTATAATTCAAATTACAGTGATAAATCAAATCTCTAATGTAGTTAAAACTAATGTTGTTTGAAAAAAATCAAATGTAGCGGTAGGTTTAATGAAATTGGCTATTCCAAAGAAAAAACCTGCCAGAAGTAAAAATATATAAAATGTTTTATTTATTCAACTTTCTTTAGCTTCGATTTCTTTGGTGTTAATTTCTTTGTTTTCTAGTTTTGATAATGTTTTTATATCATTTATTTCTTGTAAATCTTCTTGTTTTCTAAACAAACCATACAAAGCCAAAAATAATCAAAGAATTACAAACATAAGGACAGCTAAGTCAGTCTTGTTATCTACAAATACAAGGAAAGCACCCATTCAGCTTGTAAGCCAAGTAAGTATCAATCAATATCATAAAATAAGTAATAAATAATGTTTTGCATTTTCTTCTTTATGAATTATTTTTACGATAGTTGTAATCAACATAAATCAGAAAAATAATGAAAATATTCAACCAAAAAAATTAAATACTATCATCCAAGTATCTTGAGAAAAAGCCGTAAAACTTCATAAATTATAAATCCAAGCTAAAAATGCAGACCATAAACCTAAAGTGGGTCTAAAATCTATATTCCAAGGATAACCGCCATATTCTGCAAGAACTTTTGGAATAAACATATAAGCATGATTTGCATCCCAAGCTGTAGGATAAGGTATAAATGTATAATTTAATCAAACAAAAATATAGAAAAATGATAAAATTAATATAACTCAAAAAGCATATAAGAACCAATTATATTTTGAATCATTTATTTTCTTAACAAATCATTCTAAGGATTCTAATAATCAAGAAAATATTTCTTTTAAACTTTTCCATCTATAAAATATAATTCATATAAGAGATAAAAATATAATAACAGAAACAGGAATAT
>WFMP01000003.1 GCA_015489035.1 Candidatus Altimarinota bacterium | reverse complement strand
ATTTATAACTACTGTCCAAGGTTTATCATAGTTTTGTAAAAAATTTATATTTTCTTCTGTTAATTTTGTATTTTTTTTTAAATATTCAAAACTATCTACAAAAATACTTATAGGTTTGTTAAAATCTCTTCATTTAAGCTCATAAATATTTTTGTATCATTCTATATTTTGAACAAAACATCATATTCCAAAACAAGTATTTGTTGGTATTATAAACATTTATAAAATTTAATATTATAAATTATTTGTCATCTTATCATACTAAACTTATTTCAAGGTAAAGTCCGGACTTACTATATTAAATTTATCCTGTTATCCTAATCTAATAATGGTAATTCCTTCAATTCATAATTTGAAAAGCTCTATAAATTTGTTCCATCAAAACAAGCAAAGCTAATCCATGAGGAAAAGTTAGTTTTGATAAATTAAGTTTATAATCTATATTTTTCAACTTATCTTCATCAAGTCCAAAAGCTCATCAAATCACAAAGTTTATATTTTTTCAAATATTATGATTTTTTTGTATCAAATCTTTAAATCAAATAGTATCAAGCTGTTTTCAAGACAAAGACATCATAATATTAAAATTATCTTTTTTCTTTTCCAAAATTTTATTTATATTTTGAGTATCTTCTTGAATAATTTGTTCCTTACTACCCTTTTTTGAAGGTTTAATTTGCTGTAAAATTACTAATTTTCAAAATCTTTTTTTATACTCATCTATTGCACTTTGAAAATGTTTTGATGAATCAGAAATATAGATTATTGTTATCATAAAAATATTTTAGTATTAAATTTAATTTGTTATACTTAAAGTCTCAAATTTATCAATTTTTTATTTGCAATAAACAACATTTTTACTACAATAAATCTGTATTTTAACTCTTAATTATAAAAAATATGTGAATAATGAACTTTTTTAGCTGACAAGCTATTGATGTGATTAGATGGGAAAATCCAGAAAGTTATTTACTTGTGAAAAAATGGGATAGACCATTTGATGAAATTAAAAATGATGCAACTTTGATAGTAGATCCAGGACAAACTGCAATATTTGTTCATAACGGTAAAATAGAAGCTATACAAACTGAATGATGAAAATGGAATTTGGAAACTGAAAATGTTCCATTTATTACTGCTTTTAAAAATATATTAAGAGCTTGAGAATCTCAAGATAAATCAGCAGTATATTTTATAAAAACTACTGAAATTCTTAACCAAAAATGGGGAACAAAAAATCCAGTAAAATATATGGATCCTACTTACAATTTCCCAGTTAAATTAAGAGCTTTTTGAAACTTTTCATTCAAAATATCAGATATTGAAAAATTTTGGATTAGTTATATTTGAACAAAAGCAGAAGTAACAATAGATGAAATCAAAGATATAATTGTAAATAGACTTTTACAATACATTACAGATACATTTGCTGAAAGTGAGTTATCTTATAACAAAATAGATGCAAACAGAGTTGAACTTGCAACAAAAATAAGTTCAAAAGTAAATGAAGCACTAGGAAATCTATGATTAGAAATTACAGATTTTAGAATAGAAGACACAAACTTTACAGACGAAACGGAAGAACTTATTCAAAAGATTTCTAGCAAAACTGCTGATGTAAATGCTATCAATCAAATGTGAAATGTTTCTGCTTCTGCTATGCAAAATTATACAACTACAAGACAGCTTGATGCTATGGAAAAAGCTGCTGAAAATGAATGAGCTGCTGGAAGTATGATGTGAACTATGGTTGGTATGAATGTATGACAAACAATGTGAGCTGGTATGACACAAGTTAATAACTCAAACAATGCAGAAACCCCAGAAAGTAAGTTAAAAAAAATTAAAAATTTACTAGATAAATGACTTATTTCACAAGATGATTATGAATCTAAAAAGAAAGAAATTTTAGATAATTTATAAAAAACAATGTCAGAATTAAAACAAAAACTTAAACAAAAAATATTAAATAAATGAGTTCTATCACTAAAAGATAAATTATTATTAGAAAAAATTGATAGCACTTCAGAAGAAGAATTAGAAAATAGATTATTAAAAAAAAATTTAAAAAAGATCAATTTAATAATTGATAAACTTGATAAAAAAGAAATATACTGAAATATTACCGAAGAAGAAAAGAATCAATTAGAATATTTAGTACAAAAGAAGAAACAGATAATAGATAAAATTAGGTCTTTAAGAGAAAACAAAGAATTAACCATAGAAGATTTTAATCCTCCAAGTAATATTGATATGTTTAATTTTAAATGATTTTGAGAAGTTTTAGGTAGTGCTTGAGACAAATTCATAGATTTTAATAAAGAAATGGGGAAAGAAATAACTCTAGATATTGGAATAGATAGTATTTTAGACTGATTATTTAGTTAAGATATTTTATAAATTAAATTATAATAAAAATGAATTGGAACACATATTTTGAAACATTGATTTACTTATGAACAGGTATTGCTATTTTTGTTATTGCAATATTCTTACTTGATGCACTTACTCCTTGGAGTTTAAAAAAAGAACTTATTGAAGATGAAAATGTAGCTTTGGGTATCATTATAGGATGTTTTTTTATTGCAATAGCTTTAATTATAGCTGCTGCTATTAGATAATTTTTTAAAAAATGAATTATAACCATTTAGTATTAGATATAAAATTAGAAAATTTAATTGAAATAAAACAAGTGGATAAAGTTTGTAAAAATATAACAAATATATTGGACTTAACTATTTTAAAAGAAAAAAATCATATTTTTGATGATTGATGATTTACTATTTTTTTTCTGTTAGCTGAAAGTCATATTTCTGCACATTATCGGATAGAAGATAATTATTTAGCTTTGGATATTTATAGCTGTAGAAATATAAAATATTATGAAACACAAACTATAGAAATAATAAATACTTTATGAGTAAAAAATATTAAACTAACTAAACTTTGAAGAAATTTTATAAAAGAATGAATTTAAATGTCTATTTGGAAAAAGTTATATCAAGCATATGAAGATAAAAATTGTAATAAATTTAAAGAAATCTGGACTAATCTATCTGATGAAGAGAAAAATAGTCCTTATTTTCCTAAATATCAATCTTTGTATTCTAAACTTTGTCCTCCCTTAAATAAAAAATGAAAAATTCTTCTTAAATGAAAAACTATAAAATGTCCTCATTGTTGAGCTTGAATTTCTAAATCTTCTTTTAACTTAGAAAGTATCAAAAAACTAAAACAATGAGCAAAAATAGTTAATTTTGTTTGTAATTATTGTGGAACTGATTTTACTTGGTCCAAAAAACCTTTTAAAACTATTTTCTCAGATTATACCGTTTGAAAAGAAATAAAAATTAAATGAAATACTTACAAACTATCTTGAGCTGTAAAATATAGTTGAAGATACCAAGAAACTTGAGAATGAGGTTGAACTTTAACTTACATAGAATGGCTAGCTTATGATAAAAAATGAGAACTTTTCTATATTTCAGAATCTAGGTCTAAAGATGATTATTGAACTTATGATAGCATAGAAATTTCAAAAAAAGTTAATTTTCCTTTTGTTGTGTCTGATTATGACAATTACAACATAAAAACTAATAACTGAAATTATCTTACAAAAGAAATTGATACAGTCCAAGTATCAGAAATCTATGGAGAAGTTAATAAATCTTACAAAATTTGAGAAGAAATAAAAATTTATAACTTTCAAGGTTATTCATTAGAAATTGAAACTACAGACAATGGGATTGAAAGAAATCTTTATCAAAAAGTTGAAAATAATTTAGATTTAAATATTTGAAACTTATTCCCCAAATGAAATGAAATTTGAGAATATATAATGATTTTTATAATTTGATTTTTAATCATACTTCCGTTTATAGAAACATTTACTACAAATAT
>WFMP01000002.1 GCA_015489035.1 Candidatus Altimarinota bacterium | reverse complement strand
TCCTATTATTATAGCAACATTTGTTTCAAAATTTAAAGTCACCTTATTTACAAAAGAGCTAATTACTCCTATTGCTAAAAGTATTTTTGAATAATCTATACATCACTAAAAAATTACAACAGGCAAAGACTAAAGCAGAAAAAGACAATATTTTAAAGGCACTTAAAAATAGTTCAATAATATATTATTTTTTCGTTAATTTTCAAGGTACATACGATTTTAGGAGTTATTCAAAGCATGTTTACAATTTAATTGCAATTGATGAGGAGAAAGAGTTTATGCAACCTATCAGTCTCGGAAATTAATTTGGAGGCTTGTAGAGCAAATATGAGAGGTGTTTTTCTTAGAAAAAATTAGTTTAAGCTAGTATTAAAAGTGATGGGAAGTTTACCCTATTTGTTTATCCTTGATCAATCTGACAGAGGTGGAATTTTAATCCCGTATGTGCGAGACATAAGTCCCTCCTCCACTCTGAAAAACGGGAAAACATACACCCCTCGCATCATCTCAGATACAGTGTATTATCACATAAAGACGAAAATTGAACTTATTTTTTTGGTGCAAACAAGGGGAATCGAACTCTTTCTGGGGATTGGAAGCCTCTGATCTGATCTTAAAGGTAGATGTGCTACCATTTCACTATATCCCCTTTTCTAATTCTGATATTTTTACTTTTTTTTCTATATCATTTAACAACTTTAATATTTGTCTATTATTTTTATATAACATTTTCAATGCTCATAATCATTCTAATATATTATTTCTTTCTCTTTCATTTCATATTACTCTATAATGTGTTATTATCTTATTTAATTCTTCCAATCTTCATAAAACTTCATTTTTTGATAAAGTTTTATAATTCTTTAAAGTAAGTGCTAATAATTTATTAAAATTTAATGATTGATAAGCTAAATAATTTTCTTTCTCTTCCTGAGATACTTGTCTCTCTTTTTGTTTTACTTGTTTCTCTTTTTGTTTTACTTGTCTCTCTTTTTGTTTAAGCCAATCTGGCTCTTCTACTGGTCAAGCTCACATATCACCCAAACCTGCTAACAAATTTTCATCACTTTCTCATTTCTTCTTTGTAACTACTACTACTGTTTTTCAATTTTTCTTTTCTATTTTTACATTACAACCCTCATTTGTTATTACTTTTTTAAACTGTTCATCAAGTTGTTGTTGTGTCATTTTCATTACATACTCTGTCCCAGGTTTTAAACTTTCACATTGGTGTTTTAAACTGTTTAATGTTGCTCATCCGTCCATAGACATTTAACATTCCTTTTTATACACCAACACCTGTTAAATCCATCAGAGCATATAATCGCACAAAGGGCTTGGAAGACAAAAGATACTTTACTGTAAGATTTATAAGCTTTATGCTTTATTTGTATAGGTACCAGCTACACTTTAATACATAACTCTTAAAATCAAATATCTTCTTTTCTTTTAAACCATCCCTCTTTTGCATTAAAAGTCACATTTGAGTCAGCAGTAACCCCGACTTACTTTGTGCTTTTATATATGGTAACATCTTTTATACCTGTTTGGTAAAATTTTATCAATTCTAGCATATATGATTTTATTTGTTTCTTAAACTGAGTTTAAATCTTTAGAGATTTTAAAATTTAAACTATATTATTAAGCAAAATAGCAATAAATTTACGATAAAGTTATGCCCAATAAAAGTTGTGGGTATAGTGTAATGGCTTAGCACACCAGCCTCCGAGGCTGGATAGGGGACTTCCAATCTCCAGAGCAGGTTCGATTCCTGTTACCCTCGCCAAAAAGAGAATTATTTTTATGAAAAGCAAACTTATACTTGGCATTGATGAGACTACAAATATACAAACACTTTTAGATGACGGCATACGACAATTTTATTTTGGCTACATTACTAAAAAGTATCTCCAAGATTACTCAACTCAAACTTCTCTTAATCGAAGATATAGACTTAAAGAACAATATAGCTCCTACGAACATATATGTAAAACTATAGAAAAGATTCACACATACAATGGAACTATTTATCTTGCGCTAAACTCCTTTACTTCAAATGCCACTATGCTTCAATACTCACAAGAGCTTTATGAAATGTTTGAAGCAAAGGTAGATGGAATGATTGTTGCAAATATAACAATAGCCTTAATGTTAAAAAAAAGAGACTATAAAAATATTGTTATTTCTAATCTCTTTGGTGTATATAGTTGTGAGGCTGTTTCGTTTTTGCAGATGCAATTTAACCCCATAAAAATCATACTACCACGAGATATATCACTAGATAATATAAAAAAGATAGTTACTACTTACCCGCAGATGCAATTTGAGTGTTTTTTGTATGGAGATAATTGTAGATATAGTGAGAGTTTTTGTTTTACAGAACATGGATATGATAGCTTAGACTTTGGTTCACTCTGTAGCTATAGTACAAAAGAGAAAAAACTCATAAAATCAGCCATACCAACTTTTAAACAGATAGTAAAAAATAGCACTTTAAGTGATGATGAAAAAAAACAACTTTTACAAAAAGAGCAACTAAGCATAGAGTATCTTCTTGATAAACTTTTAGTATTAAATTATGAGTTTAATAGTAAAAAAATCTCTCACTTTTTAGAAATTTTAAGTATGTTTGATATACAGATGTTTTATGCAAATAAAGAACTCTACATTAAAGCATTAAGCACTTTGGGTGGTTTGGAGTTTAACAAAGCACAAACTCTACTAAAAAAACTCAAAGAAAAGCCATTTCAGCCACAAGATAGCTACAAATCATTTCATAACCTAAACACAAATGCTATTCAAAGAACCATGATATTTTTTGCTCAGTTTAAAAATATTACTTCGTATAAAATCCCTTCAAGAGGGAGAGATTTTTATAAGTATATCTTTGCAAATAAAAATGAAGAGTATAATTATAAAGAGAGTCAGTATAGATTAGAGCAATGAAACTATATGTAAAAGTAAATAACCTTAAAATTCTTAAAAATATAGATACACTGCTACCAAGTAACCTCTCTAAAACCTCTACACTCCTAGATGCAAACTCCCCAAATGAGTATAGAGTAAATCTACAGAGTGCAAAAGAGTTGCAAAAATATCAGGAGCAAATATTTTACGATACAAGAGAACTTAGTAAACTTGTAAAAGGGATATATTTTGGAAATAGCTCATGTGAACATCTTATGCCTCAGGTCAGAGAAATAGTAGAGGCTTTGGAGTTTTGCAAAGACAGACACTATAACTTTGTCTTTGTATTTGCTCCTCTTTCTCAAAATAAGCTAGAAGAGGCACGATTTATCTGCGATATGTTAAACAGACAAGAAGGTTGCGAGATTGTAGTTAATGACATTGGAATTTTACAACTTGTCTTAGAATATAAAAATCTTAAACCTATTTTAGGGCTAAATTTCACAAAAATTATAAAAAATGCTTTTTTAGGAAATGTTGCTCAAAACGATATTAGTAAGTCACAGTTTAAAAATCAACAAAAACTACTCTCTTCATGTGAGTTTGAAAACGAGAGTGTTCGAGTTTTTTATAAATCTCTAGGGGTAGGAAGATTTTCTCTTGAAAATGTCGAAATAGATGTGAGTTTCTTAAATAAATCTCACAAGATGCAAGTAGATCTTTATTATCCATATATCACCTTAGCAAATTCAAAGGCTTGCGATATAGCAGGGAGTTTTGAAGATGAGAGAGGTTACTTTGTATTTGATGAATGCAGTAAATATTGTAATTTTACTTCACTTGAGTTTAAAAATAGCGATGTATTAGGCATACGACAAAGATACAACACTTTGTATAAAACTGAAATAAGTTTAGAAGTACAAAAAGAACTTTATAAAGAGAGTAGAAACAGACTTGTTTGGGAGCTGTTTTTGTAATAATCAATTATTATCATATTTTAGAGTGTTTTTTGATGACGGTTGTACGAAAATATAGAAGTTTAATGGTAAGTAAGTGCATATAGTGCTATAGCTTCAGTACGTAACATTTTCTTAAAGTTTTTTTACATGCCGTTTTTTACTCTAAAATGTCCGAATCATTTCCGACATCACTGTCCGATTTAAAACGGCATGGG
>WFMP01000001.1 GCA_015489035.1 Candidatus Altimarinota bacterium | reverse complement strand
AAACAAATTTTAAAGAATTTTATAACAAATTTTAAAAAAATTACTAAGAATTGACTAATACAACTATATTTACCAGAAAGTTCAAAGAAATTTCAAAATTTTCTAAGACAAGAAAACTTAAATTTTTATCAACAAAATTGATATTGATATATATTTTTCTATAATTTATGATTTAACAAAACTTCGAAATTTATAGATAAAATAATCACTGTAAATAACACAACATATGTAAATCCAACAAAATTTAAATTATATAATTGACTAAATATAATCAAATACATTTATGTATTAAACACAGATCCGGAGTATTATAAATATCTTAAAAAAAACAATGTTCCTAAAACATCTTATCTATGGTCAAAAAAAATAATTTATAAAAACGTTTTAATCGTACCCAAACAATGTAAAATCACGGACGAGACGAAAGACACTTACCTGGTGATGTGTAATTTTAAATAATTCAAAACATCTAAATGTTCTTTGTACTTATTTTAATACATTTATGATTTATCTATTTCTTTTGGAAAATAAATTTTTTATATTGAGTATATTTTATAACATTTGTTTTATCTATTCTCATAGTCCTTTCTTTTTTGACAGATTCAGGAAAATCTACTTGGAAAAGTTTATTAAAAGATTTTTTCATCGATTACATAGTTTATCTAAATTTTATAATTATCTTAACATGAATATTCTTTATTTTAAAATATTTTTTATCTCAACAAATTTGAATAGGCTTATTAACAGATATTAAAGCACTATTTGGAGTTTTATGAATAAATATAATAATATATCTCATATCTTGCATCATAAACAAAGATACTTGAATAAAACTAAGTTATTTTTGATTTACTATAATATGGTGATATTTGTATTACCTAATAAAAGATATCAAAATCTTTGAATATTTTATAGCTTTTATCGTAAGCATAAGTGTTGTTTGATACTTACTAAATTATTTAAGATATAATTATAATAAATTTATACTTTATATCATTTTTTTATCCTCTACTACTCTATTTTTTATTTTCTTAGATAAAGTATTTATTCACTCTGATATTATTTTGTCATTATCTATCCAAATCACAATGTCTATAATACTTTTATGAATAATTTATTACAAAAATAAATATAAACAATTATTAGAGGTTTTAAAAAAATACAAAGAATATGAAAATGAGTTAAATTTATTCTGATATTCAGATAAAAAACTAGATAAAAATGAAGAAAAAATATTCAAAAATCCGCATAATGGAACTTATAAAATTATAGTAGATTTTTTTATCAATTCCCCTGACTTTGTAAAAATATTATTTTCATTAACAAACACAGTTCCTGTAATATATGCAAGTACCTATTTTTTTACACATTTACAAACTACAAACAAACTATTAAATGAAGGTTTATACTGGAGTTGAGCTATTGTGTTTTTTATCAATTTTTTACTATTCAAAAAATTAAATTGGTTTATCACAATACAAAGACTACTTGCTTTCTTTGTTATGAATTTTGTAGCATATTTCACTATCGTAGATTTCTTCTGACATAATTACCTTTACATTGCAATATGATGAATTTTATGGAACTTATTTACCACCGTAATCATACTTTTTCTATGAAAAAAAGACTCTATTTTCAATCATACAGATTACATAATCTGGAGTGTTATAAATTTTGTTTGAATATTTATAAATATATATTTTTTAATTAAATTAAACTTAAATAATTATCTTCTAAGTTGAATTATTTTATTGTATCTATGAGCATACTTATATTTATATAGAATAGTTTATAAAAAAGTTTTTTTGTAAAAAAAACCTATCTAATTGACTAGATAGACATTTCAAATGTAAATACAACTTCATTTCCAGTTTCACCATTTACATACTTTCTTACAGGTAATGAAAATAAGTACATCTTTCCTCTATATTCATAATACATTCACTTTTCATCCTTACCTAGCCTACTTATCCTGCGTGGGTCAAAATCAATTAAATATTTATCTATATTTGTTTCTTCTCAATATTTTACAAATCATAATTTTCAATTTCTTATTCAACAAATATAAACTTCTCAATTAGACTCTTTTATTTCATATATTCCATCAAAAACTAATTTTTCTTCTATTTTCTTTTCTTCTTCTCAATATTTTATAACTCAATATTTTTTATTTCCGTCATCATCTGTCTCTACAATCCATAAAAATTTTTGTCCACCTACCTCGATTTGTTTTTTCAGTTCATACTTTTTATCTAAAGTAGCTATAAATTCTCCTTTGATCTTTCTTTTTAGAGAATCTATCATACTACTTACTGGATACTTCTCAAGAAATTGCTTTGTTTCTTCAAAAGTAAATCATTTTAATTTACTATAAACTTTTTCTGCAATTTTATTTACTTTTTCATCTTCCAACAAATTCACAATATCTTCTTTTTCTATTTCTGTTAAATCCTCTTTTTTCTTTATTTTTCATAACATTCACAAAAAATAGTCCTTATCATATTTTTTATTATGTTTCATTACTATTTCAAAAGCTCTTTCAAAATCTTCTGAATTTATAAGCTCTTCCATTGTTTCACAAAACTTTTCTACTTGCAAGGATTCAATATCATTTTTTTCACCTATTCATTCAACCATTTATTATTTAGTTACAAAATAAATTACATATATAATATAAAGAAAAAAATATATTTGTCAAAAAATAATCTAAATTTCAAATATTTGTAAAAAAAGCTTATCTAATTTACTAAATAAACACTCTCATACATAGAAATTCAATTTCAATCTTTTTAAGTATTTTTATAACTTATGTACTTTTTTCTAGATACTGAAAATCATAATATATTTTTTCTATATCCAAAATATACTCATTTTTTATCTTCTTTTAATCTACTTATCCAATATCGATCAACTAAATATTCATTCACAATTTTTTATTCATTTAATATAAATTTCTCAATTAAATTTGCTTATATAGATACGATCAAAAACTAATCTCTCTTTTATTTTCATTTCATTTTCATTTTATTTTCATACATTCTTTTATCTGCTTTCCTAACTAAATCTTGTATTGTTTTTATTTCATTTTCATTTGATTTTGCATATCAATAAGCGGTTGATAAATATATATTTTCTTTTTTTTGTGTATCCTTATTTATTGCTTGTATTTTAGTATTTTCCAACCATTTAAGTAGTTTCCATATTTTATGTTTCATATCCTCATCAGTATCTAATGATATGATACAAAATTCATCACCATGAAGTCTTGCAACATAATTCTTTTCTTCTCAAAATATTAATTTTAATATTTCTGCAAATTTTTTAATTAATGCATCACCTATATCATGTCAGTATGTATCATTAGTTTTTTTTAAATTATTTAGATCAAGATATATCATGGTAAAACACTTCTTTTCTTCCCATAATATATCAAGCAAATTATTTATAAACTCTTCATTCCATAATTTTGTTAAAGTATCTTTCGTAGTTTTATCATAAAAACTTCTAATAAAAGATATCGAATTATTAATCTCCTTTTTAGATATATTAATATAATGTTTTTGGTCATTATTTAATCCTTTCATTGTTCTCATTTTTGAAATTATTTGACCTTGCAATTGTTTAAATTCATTGTTTTCTTGTAATCAATAATTTATTAACATATCTTTTAGTTGTTTTATTAATTTTTCTTCTAGATTATAAACTTCTTCTATATTTTGTTCAGTTTT